>CANJQZ010000098.1 GCA_947476515.1 Flavobacteriales bacterium | reverse complement strand
TGTTAAAATATATCCTTGAGTGGCAAAAACAGGTGTTTTTAATTCGTGGGCTAAATTTCCTAAAAAGTCTCTACGAAAAAGCTCCTGTTCTTTAAGTTTGGTGATTTCTTTATTTTTATCCTTTTGCCAAATCTCAACTTCTTGTTCGGCATCATTTATTAATTGGTCAATAGATTCACCTTTAATTAGAGTAAAATCCTGCTTATTTTGGATTGACTTATAAATAATATGTAAGCGATTCTGAATAAATTTCTTTAGGGTAATATAAAAAATTCCATAAACCAGTAGGGAAGATAGAAGTGGGATAAAAACAATCATCCACCATTTTAATGGACTGACAAATACATTAAAAAAAAGAGCAGCAATTATACCTAATGCTAGGTATGCAGCACTTCCAAATAATATTAATAAACTAGGTCTAAAATTTTTCACATAATATTGAAGGTATATCCAACACCTTTCACAGTGCGAATATAATCATCTCCAAGCTTTTCTCGTAATTTTCTGATATGAACATCTATAGTTCTTTCTCCAACTACGGTATCATTTCCCCAAACAATAGATAATATTTGATCTCTGTTGTATACTTTACCGGGTCTGCTAGCAAGTAATTCAAGTAGTTCGAATTCTTTTTTAGGCAATAATATTTCTTCTCCATTCAAATGAATCATGAATTTCTCGCGATCTATAACAAGTTTGTTTTTACTTGATGAGCCCTCTGTTTTTTTAGATTGATCAATGCGACGAAGAAGTGATTCGATTTTACTAATCAATAATCTTGGACGAATTGGTTTGGTGATATAATCGTCTGCACCCGCTTCGAATCCAGCAATTTGTGCGTAATCTTCAGCCCTGGAAGTTAAAAAGGCAATGATGGGTTGTGTTATATTTAAATCTTTTCTAATGATCTGACAAGCTTCAATACCATCCATTTTAGGCATCATGACATCTAGAAGAATTAAAGAAGGACTAAGTTGTTGTACCATTTTCACTCCCTCTTCTCCGTTATTCGCCGAAAATACTTTGAATCCTTCCTTTTTTAAATTATAGGATAAAAATTCTAAGATATCTGGTTCATCGTCAACTAGTAAAATAGTGTGCCCTTTTAAATTATCCATTTTTCTTTTATTAAAAAAGGGCTACCGAAGCAGCCCTTTTTATTATTTATGTAATCTTATTTATTAATTACTATTTTCTCAATTCTAGTTGAAGAATTGGAATTTAATTTTAAGTAATAAACACCGCTTAAGAAATTTGCTAAGCTAATCTCTTGATGCATAACACCTAAGTTATTATCATTGTTAGTTAAGATAACTCTACCGAATTGATCTACAATTTGAAGTTCTAAATTTTGATCCGTAGTATTTGTAAAATCAATATTTAAAAGATCTTTTGCAGGGTTAGGATAGATATTCAATCCTTCAATTCCTACTAATTCATTCAATGCAACTGCAATGTTAATGGTAAATGATTGTGTACTAGTACAATTTCCATTGATTGCGGTTAACACAACTGTGTAAGTTCCATTAGCTGCATAAGCATGCAAAGGAGCAGCTGCAGATGAGTTTGCTTGATCACCGAAATCCCAAGAGTAACTAGTAGCTCCAGTAGAAGTATTTGTGAAACTTGCAACATTTCCATTTAAAGTGAATGAACCTCCAGCTGTTGGACTAGCGTTAAAAGTGATTACGATAGGTGCAGAAGAACCAACTCCATTACAAGCGTTAGCATTCATAGTATTTACTATGATAGATGCAGAATTGGTAACGAAGATAACTTGTGTTGTTTCTCCAGTTGACCATGCATAACTATCAGATGTAGACGCTGTCAATACTACAGTGTCTCCAGAACAAGCAATCGTTGCAGAGGCGTTGATTGTTGGTGCGGGTGCATTACTAACATTTACACTAATTGCATTTGATGTAGCACTACATCCGTTTACATCTGTAAATGTAACTGAGTAAGATCCAGTATTGGATACAGTGATAGTTTGTGTTGGATTGCCATTTGACCAAAGATTTCCAGTAGCTTCTGATGAACTTAAGTCAACTGAACCACCTGTACAAAAAGTTGTTGAACCATTTGCAGTAACAGATGGTGTTGCAGGCAATGCATTTACGGTTACAGTAACCATTGTTCTTGCACCTTCATAACCATCAGCATTAATTTGACTTACATAATAAACTGCTGTTCCAGCTACAGAAGTATTTGGAGTAGGAGTTGGTATACTTGTTCCACCAGTAGCAGAAACATACCATAATAAGGTACAATCATTATTTGCAGTTGCAGTTAAAGCAGTTGCAGTTGCACCAACACAATAATTAACATTTGCAGTCGCACTTGGCGCTCCAATTAACATGGTATTTATTCCTAAATCAACAAATGAAATATTGCTTAAAGCATTAGACCCTGTAATTGGTCTTAAATCTGGATTTAAAAAGTTAGTTCCGTAAGGATTAACTAAAATGTTAGCTGAACTCGCAAGAGAATCGTTTGCGTTTAATCCAAACCAGTTCATGATATTAAAAGTACTTCCAGTATTAACTTCAACTGATTTTGTTGGAAGATATCCTGCTACAAGATTATTTTTGAACTTAATTACACTATTAATAGCTGTAAGCGATGTTCCATTAGTTGCATTAGTTTCACAAGCCGTTCCATCAATATGAATTCCTCTTGAACCATCCATAAAAATACTGTTGTAAATTTTCAAAGAAGAGTTTCTTCTGATTCTTACACCTCTTCTATGTCCAGTCGCAACAACTGCTCCTGTATTACCTCTTAGCGGTCCAACCCAAGTAACATTAGAGAATAGAGCCGTAGTTTGAGGCGCTGAGTTTGATCCAGTAGCATCATTATCAGATTCAAAACCTTCTGATGTAGAAACTGATGGGTTATCTGCGATATTTGGATCTCTTACACCAATACAAAACTGAACATTTCCGCTGAAACCATTATCAGTATCAAAATCATCATCCAAGTTTCTATAAGAAACTAAATGACGACAATTTACATTTCCACCGAACCATTCAAAAGCATCATCATTTGAAAATGAAACTTGAACATAATCAATAGTAGTTGCTTTTCCAACTGCACCCATTGTGAGGCCGTTGATTTCTTTATTGGGTTGATAAACATATCCAGGGAATTCAATTCTGACATATTTAAGGGAACCTGAATTGTCATTATTATCAGGATTTGCTCCACCACCAAACTGAGTATCTGGAGAAACTGTTAATCCTTCAATGTTTCCAATTCCACCTGCAGCATTTGTAGTAGCTTTACCCATTAAAATTAATCCACCCCAATCTCCAGCAGCTCTTTGACCTGCAGGTTGGTTAGAAGTAAAAACAATTGGAGCACTTGCAGTACCGTTAGCGAAAAGTTTTGAACCTTGACAAATAAATAATCCAGAACCTACGGTTGCTTTATCACCCATAATTACTGTTCCTGGTTGAATGGTTAGGATAGCACCATTTTTCACATAAATTTGTCCTTGTAATAAGTAAACATTATTCGAAGACCAAGTAGTACTTGTAGTAATCGAGGTGGTAACATTTACAGTAGAAGTACCATAACTCGTATTCTGTGGATCCCAATTAACCCAGTTGTCAGTCCACTGCGCAGTTGGAGCTGGGGCTAATGCACCACGATAAGAAGTTGGAACAAAGAAACTTTGTCCATGTGCAAGGCTTCCGAATAAAGCCATAGCAATAATTGAATACATTTTTTTCATAATAATTATCTTTTTTAGTTGAAGCAAAATTCGGGCAATCAATTTGCGTAAAAGTTAACTTAAGAATATGATACACTTAAATTTAGATTACGAGAATGTTAAGCAATTTGAATTTTGCGTAACATTTGCGTAACATTATTGAGTTAGAATTTGTAGGTAAGGACAAATGATATTGTTCTTCCAAATTTGGTAGACCACACTAAGTCGTCTGTTGAAGGATCAAAGCTATTTTCGCCATCAGCATCACCTAGGAAAGTGATGTTACTTAATTTAGAAATAATACTTCTTTCCGAAGCAAGACCATAATTATTTTGGTAGAAAACTAAATTTTGCGCTAAAATATTTTGAACATTAATTTTAAGTTCTAATCGATCTTTCGCCATTGTTTTTGCAACTTGAAAGTCTAAGAATGTACGACTCTTTTCCCAGATATCTGGTTGTAGGACACTTCCTAAAATATATATTCTAGGTCCAACACGATTTAAATTCATACTGAATGAAAAATTATTTTCTGTCTTATAATTAAGACCAGCATTAATTATGTAGGGAGATTGTCCTTGCAATGGTCTTGTTTGGTATGGAGTACCAATATTTTGAGACACATCCACAATTGATCTTACAATTCCAAGATTTGCAAACAGGCTTAATTTATTCCAAGGTGAAGAAGAATCAGCTTTGAAGAAAGAACCTATTGTTCCTTTAAACTCTAATTCTAATCCAAAGTTAGTTGCGGTTGGAACATTCTTATAAGAAATCTCATTCATAACATCAGCGCGTGCAATCTGTTCAATTGGATTTTGGAAATATTTATAAAAAACTGTTGCTGAAAATAATTGTCCACTTGCTGGATATATTTCGTAGCGTAAGTCAAGATTGGTGATCTTAGCTCTTTGCAAACTATCATTTCCAGAAAGCACGAATTGCGTATTAAAGTCGTAAAATGCAAAAGGAGCTAATTCTCTATATTCAGGTCTATTAAGTGTTTGGGAACCACTCAAACGAACATTTACTTTAGTAGATGGGCTATAGATCAAATTGAATGATGGTAAAATATCTAAATTATGCAAGTAAACATTTAATTCTGACTTATCTGCTTTTATTGAATTTAGGTTTTGAGTAAAATCTTCAAGTCTTATTCCATAAAGCAACTTAAATTTTTTGTGCGAGTGTAATGTAGATATGTACCCTGCGTTTAATTGGGAATTAGCACTATAACTATCAGAAGCCTTTGTTCCTTCAGTTAATTTAAATCCACCTACTCCCGGGCTAATTAAACCCATATGCTCAGGTGAAAAAATAGTTTCAGCAGGTAAAAAAAGAAGATTTTGATCAAAATTCACACTTCCTCCTACGGCACCATATTTAGTATAACCAAATTGTCTTGCTACAAAATCTCTATTGCGATATTGGTACATTCCACCTACCTTTATTTCTGTTTTCCAACCTTTCTTCTCTTTTACTTGATAAGACAGATTTACTTTTCCACTATAAATTTGCTCCTTATTAGTTGAGAAAAACATACTTCCACCATAGTCAGGCCCTACATTTGATTGAGCAATGTTCGCAATATACATAGTGTCTTCCGCCATTGGGTTGGATGGATCATTAAAAGTGGTTGATCTGGTGTAAATAGATCTCTTTAAATTCGGGATTACCCTAGATATTGTTGATAGTGCCGCTACCCAGTCAAGTTTTAATTTATTTTCTTTATAACTATGATTTCCTCCTAGTTGGCCAGAATAGATGTTATTTGAAGTAAACCAAGTAGCATTACTTTTAATAAGTGTAGGATTAACATCTAAGGGACTAATGGCTCCAGAACGAGAGATCACTCTATTATCGGAATTGATGCTGTAAAGATTTTTAAAGTTAATGGAATTAGTAGCATTAATTTTTAAGGCGAAATTGGCCATTGAACCAGTGAGAATTTGAGTCGAGTACACCTTATCTAAGTAATCTGTTTCCATTTGAGAAGATCCTGTTCCACCAGCAGCATTGTCTGTATAAGATCTTCTAACGGTTTCATTAAAATTATTTGTTTTGTTGTAACTTACAGAACCAATAAAACCAAATTCTCTATCTTTTTTTAAGGTTTTCTTGAACCCTGCGGCATATTGTATAGAAGCATTTGGGCTGAATTTAGCTTGTTTTAAGCTCCAATCAAAATTGAAAGTTTTTGCTAAAGAAGCTTGATCATTCATTAATACTGGAAAGTCTTTTGAACTTGGAATTGAATTCGGCATAGCCCTTGAACCGTCGTCTATTCCTAGCCAATCTAGTTTACCTGTTTGACCTTTAATTTGATTTTGAAAAGTAGTAATAGTATTGATTCCACCACCAATTGAAATAGATTGAAAGTTTTCAGTTGGAATATCTTTTGTTTTTACTTGTATTATTCCTCCTGCAAATTCGGCAGGCATATCAGCTGATGCAGTCTTTACAATAGTAAGATTGTCTAACATATTCACCGGGAATATGTCAAATGCAAATGCTTTTCTATCACCTTCTGAACTTGGGAGTGGAGAGCCATTTAAATAAGCAGCATTATAACGATCGTTCAATCCTCTAATAACCGCGAACTTGTTGTCCTGAATACTTGCACCGCTAATTCTTTTGAGTGCATCACCTACAGTTTTATCTGGAGTTCTTTTAAGTTGTTCTTGAGTGGTACCATCTAATACTACTAGACTTGCTTTTTGTGCTTGAAGTAAACCAAGATCAGTATCTCTTTTTATAGTATGTATTTTGGTTATAGTACCATATTCGGTAATCACGGATTCTAATGCAGTTTCAAAATAATAATCCTTACCTGAAACAACTGTTATATCAGTAATAATCTTGTTGTTGTAAGTGCTTGCCTTGATTTCAATTGTGTAAATGCCAGGTGTTAAATCTGTAAAAGAAAATTTACCTTCTTGATCGGATATTACACCTTTGGCAATACTTTTAATAGAAATTTTTGCATTGAAAACCCCTTCATTATTATTCCCATCGATTAATTTACCTGAAATTGACCCTTTTTGAGCGCTTAGTATTAGTATAAAAAATAAGGAGAAAACTGTTAGCAAATACTTCATGGTCATACGATTAATCGATTGCAAAGTAAAAGCAATCAAGTAATCACACGATTAATTCAATATTAAGGTAATGTTAATTTAAAATATTAATTAATTAACATTAGGAAGATTGTTTTTGATTAATCAAAAACAATCTTCATTTCAACGCGTCTATTTTTCTGACGACCTAAGTCTGTTGTATTATCTGCGATTGGTTTTGTTTCACCGAAGTATTCAGTAATCATTCGGTTTCCATCAATTCCTTTTCCAATCAAATAGTTTTTAAGCG
>CANJQZ010000097.1 GCA_947476515.1 Flavobacteriales bacterium | reverse complement strand
TTTCAAATATAAATAAATAAATTTTAGAAGACTTGTTATTCCATAAGATGATATTTGAAAAGAATGAATGCTTTCAAATTAAATTACCGACAATTTAGAAATACCTCCTAAGTTTTAGATATTTTCGCAACATGAATTATGTAATCATCGATGTTGAAACCACTGGAGGTAGTCCAAAAAATTCTAAGATAACAGAATTGGCTATGTACAAATATGATGGAGAAAAAATAATCGATGAATTTGTTACATTAGTCAATCCAGAAATGCAAATTCCAGAATTCATTGTCCGCCTAACTGGCATCAATGATAGAATGGTGGCGCAAGCACCTAAATTTTTTGAAATAGCAAAACAAATAATCGATTTTACTGATGATTGTATTTTTGTTGCACACAATGTTGCATTTGATTACGGCATGTTTAGAAGTGAATTTAAATCATTGGGATACGATTTTAGAAAACCTCATTTATGCACCGTAAGAGCTTCTAGAGTGGTAATACCAGGCTATGCTTCCTATAGTTTAGGAAAAATAACGCGCGAATTAGGAATTGAAATTCAAGGCAGACACAGAGCAGGTGGAGATGCTTTAGCGACTACCAAATTATTTGAAATTATCTACCATAAGGATCCAAATAATCTATCCACCTTTATTCAAGAAGAAGTAAATCCTAAAAGAATTCATCCCAACTTATCAATTGAAACCATTGATGAATTACCTTCAAAAACAGGCGTGTATTTTTTTCACAATGAATTTAACCAGATCATTTATATTGGGAAAAGTATTTCTATAAAAAAAAGAGTTGAGCAACACTTGAGAAACACCAAGACCGCAAAAGGAATTAAAATGATTCAATCCATTGTGCATGTTTCCCACGAAGTTACCGGCTCAGAGATTATTTCTATGTTGCGAGAAAGTGAATTGATAAAGGAACATAAACCTATTTACAACAGGCAATTAAAAAGAAGTCTATATCCTTTTGGACTTTTCGATCAGATTGATGATCATGGCTATATCAATCTTCGGATAGAATCAATTGCCAAAAACACTTCTATTCCATTAGTGCATTTTAGCAGTAAAAAAGATGGTTTAAGTTATCTAATGAATTGTTGCGAACAAGAATCACTTTGTCAAAAACTTTGTTTTTTATATCAAAGTCAAGAACAATGTTTTCAATACAATATTAGACAATGCAATGGAGCTTGCATTCAAAAGGAAAGTGCTCATGACTATAATGCTCGTGTTGATGCCTTGATTAAACAGATTACATTTGAAGGAAAGTCTTTTTATATTATCGATAAAGGAAGAGATAAAATCGAAAAAAGTGTTATTTGGATTGAGAATGGAATTTATAAAGGTTACGGTTTTGCACCTTTTCATTTTCATGGGAAGACTCCGAACGATTGGTCCCATTACATTACAATTCAAAAGGAAAATAAGGATATTAAAACCATCCTAAATATATTTTTAAGAAAAGAAAATAAATTTAAAATTATCGAACTTTAAATGAAAGGCAAAGCTATTTTTCTTGGAACAGGAACTTCGCAAGGTGTACCATTAATTGCTTGCAATTGCCATGTTTGCACCTCAAGTGACACCAGAGATAAACGATTACGATCATCTCTTTTGCTACAAATCAATTCGTTGAATTATGTAATTGACACAGGTCCAGATTTCAGAGAACAAATGTTGCGTTTAAAAATTCAAGAATTAGAAAGTATACTATTTACGCATGAACACAAGGATCATATCGCTGGTTTAGATGATGTAAGAGCCTTTAATTACAAGCAACAAAGGTCAATGAAAGTCTATTGTACTGAAAATGTAGCAACAGCAATTAAGCGTGAATTTCACTATATTTTTAGTGCACAATCATATCCTGGAATTCCTAAAATTAATATTCAAATTATTAATAAGGAACCTTTTAACATAAGCGACACCATCAAAATAACTCCAATTCTTGTGCATCACCATAAAATGCCTGTATTCGGTTATCGCGTTGGAAATTTCGCATATATAACAGATGCAAAAACGATTGAACAAGAAGAAAGAGATAAACTAAAGGGCCTTAATGTACTGGTAATAAACGCCCTACATCAATATCCTCATATTTCTCATTTTAATTTAGAAGAAGCTTTAGAATTTATAGCTGACATTCAACCTAAAAAAGCCTTCCTAACGCATATTTCTCATCAATTTGGAACTTTTGAGGAGATTAAAAAACTATTGCCTCCACATGTGGAAGTCTCCTTCGATGGAATGGAAATAGAATTTGAATGCTAAGATTAAAATGTGTATAATTTTATAATTCCTTTTTCCTATAGATTAAAATAATCTTTAATTTCGACCTTGATGAAAGAGAAATTTATAGATGTAGAAAAAATAATTAAAAGTAAGAATCCTAAATTACTTCGACTTTTACCGCGGTTCGTTCTACGCTATTTAAAACGGATTATTCATCAAAATGAAATCAACGATTTTATCTCAAGAAATAAAATGCATTTTAATGCGGACTTTGCAGATGCTACCTTAGAGGAATTTAGAATTAAAACAGCAGCGAGTGGAATAGAAAATATCCCAAAAACTGGTCCGGTCATAATTGTAATGAATCATCCGCTGGGAGGAATGGATGCCGTTGCATTAATCTCACTTTTAAAACAGCAGCGACCAGATGTGAAATTTATCGTTAATGATATTTTACTACATTTAGATAATTTGAAGGATCTTTTTATTGGAGTTAATAAAATCGGAAAGAATAACGGCACGGTGCGTCAACAAATACAGCAAGCGTTTCAAGAAGACCACGCACTATGTGTTTTCCCTGCAGGATTAGTAAGTCGCAAAATAAAAGGTGAAGTAAAAGATCTTGATTGGAAAAGAACCTTTGTAAGCTATGCCAGAAAATATAAGCGAGATATAATTCCGATTCATATAGAAGGTGAACTGTCTCCATTTTTTTATCGATTATCAAAATTTCGGAAATTCCTTAAAATCAAAGCTAATATTGAAATGCTTTATTTAGCGGATGAATTGTACCGCCAAAAAAATAAAACAATTAAATTTACGATTGGGACTGCGCTACCTATTGACACTTTCCAATCTATCAAGTCAGATTTCGAAGTCGCTAATTTGATTAAGAACCAAGTATACCAACTTAATAAAAAATGAAAAAAATTATCGAACAAATCCCTCGAGAAATTCTAAAAGAAGAACTTAATAAGGATCATTTTATCAGAATTACTAGAAAAGGAAATAATGAAATATACATTGTTGATGATAAAAGTGCCCCGAATGTAATTCAAGAAATCGGTCGATTAAGAGAAATCACCTTCCGTGCTTCAGGAGGAGGAACTGGAGAAGCAGTTGATTTAGACGAATATGACCATGGTCCTTTTGCCTACAAACAGCTAATTGTTTGGTCGCCCGAGGACGAAGAAATTATTGGTGGATATCGCTTTGTAAAATGCAAAGATGTGATTGATTCAAATGGAGATATTCATTTATCTACGGTACATTATTTTGATTTCACACCCACTTTCATCTCTAAGTATTTGCCCCATACTATAGAATTAGGTAGGAGTTGGGTACAGCCAGATTATCAACCAACTGTAAATCCACGCAAGGGATTATTTGCATTAGATAATATTTGGGATGGTTTAGGTGCTATAGTTCGCTTTAATCCTGAAATTAAGTACTTTTTTGGAAAAGTTACCATGTACCCCAACTATAATACAGACAGTCGAGATTTCCTATTGCATTTCATGCATAAGTACTTTCCTGATCAAGATAAATTAATGCATCCGTTTTTCCCTTTAAAACAAAATTACAATCGTCTTTATGTGGAGCAACAATTGGAAGGATTAGAGTTTAAGGATGGATTCAGGGTACTTAATGGACATGTAAGAGATCATGGAGAATTTATTCCCCCCTTAGTGAATATTTATATGAATTTATCACCTTCCATGAAAACCTTTGGAACTGCTGTTAATCCAGAATTTGGAAATGTTGAAGAAACGGGTATTTTGATTACCATTGCAGATATTTATCCAGAGAAAAAGGAAAGGCATATTGATTTTTAGACTACCATTTGTTTTTTGCGATTAATTCATCAATATTTTTAATTCCTGATTTTTTCTGAATTTTTTCTTTAATACGACCTATAGAAACATCGACATGGGCAACATTTAGTTTCCTACTGATGTAGCTAGAAGGTTTACCATAGTAATACTTCATTTTTAAAATCATTGCGTCGTGCTTACTAATCAATTGTAAAAGATCGTATAATACGCCTTGTAAATCATGCTTATTGTTTTCTATACCAGATATTTCATCTGGTTCAGCGAAAATTGATCTTTGAAATGCTGTGTCTTTTTCAGGCACAAGTTTTACTCTTTTTATTTGATTTCTTTTACGCAATTCAGATAAACAAAAATTAATTACTACAGTTCGGAGCCATGCTTTAGAATTAAATAAATCTTGTTGATTATTCCAATGCCTATTGAGTATTTCATATAAATGCAAACAAACATCTTGATATACATCGTGCACTTCATCACCTTGAAATTTATCGCGAATCAGAGAAATAAAAAATCGTTGGTGGCGATTGAGAATTTCTGTAAATAAAATATCAATTACATACTTTTCCATTATTGGGAGGACTGAGTCAATTTTCGTCCAACAATATATTCAAGATCTGGAATTAATAAATCTAGTGTATTCAAATCAACTGGAATGTTAACATCAATTACTTTATCTGCGAAATCAGTAAAATTATCCAAAGGGGAACGCAAGAAATAAGTTAGTAAAGAATTGACTTTTAACAAATGAATAAGAGCAGCAATCTCTTTTCTTGAATCTAAAGAAGACATACCTACAGGATAAATAAACAATACTGCAGCTATCATTTCTGGATTTTTAGAAATCAATGCTTCAACACTACTTTGAAAAAACCATTCTGTTGGGTCCCCGATAATCAAAAGTGACTTATCTTCTAATTTAGTAAAAATAGAATCGGAAAAATCCAAGGATAATCCAACCTTATCGTAGTTATTAGCCAATGGAATTAGTAAATCATTAAACAAAACTGCAGCAGGTTTTTGCTTTAAATAATCTTCCCGTAAATATTGTAAATGGAGTAACGATTCTGGTTGTGTTCTTAGTTTAGCTAATGATGCTGCATGCTCCCCAATTAATATAGTGCTATACATAGAATTATTTTAAAGTAAATTACAAAAAAAATAGAATAAAAGGAAAATAAAGTACAATTTTACAATTACTAATTCGTTTCAGTATCCATGAAATTAAGATTACTAATTATTCATTTGTTTTTAAGTCAAATATTCCTTGCTCAGACAGGAGGTAAAAATGCTTTTCCATTTCTAAATAATGCATTTAGTGCCTCGATCGCTTCCTTGGGTGGTTTTTCAAATGCTACTAGCGATGATGCAAATAATTCAGGAATTATCAATCCATCACTAATTAACACCAATGCAACTGGAATTTATAGTATCAATCAAGGAATTCTTGCTAGCGGTATTAATTACGGTCAGCTTGCTACATTGTTAAAATTGAAAAAAGGATATTTACTTCCTAATATTCGTTACATTCATTATGGTAAATTTAATGGTTACGATGAAAATGGAATTGCTACTAACAACTTTACTGCTTTTGATTATATTCTTGGTGTTAGTTATTGTTATCCCGTAAATAAAGTCATCAGCATTGGCGTGAGTCCGAATATAATTGGATCTCAATTGGAAACTTATAACTCCTTTGGCATAAGCACAAATTTTGGCGCTACTTTCACACATCCCAACGAATTATTAGGGGTAAGTATAGTGGCAAAAAATATTGGGTATCAATTAAAAAGTTATGTTCCGAAGAATAAAAGCACGCTTCCTATTGATATTCAAGCAGCGATTAGTTATAAACTTAAGCATGCACCATTCAAGTTTTCTTTAATCGCACATCATTTAAACACTTGGGATATTACCTATTTTGATACTTCTATTAAACCGAGAATTGACGGTTTGACAGGAGATACTATTTCAAATACCGGCGCTAGTTTCGGTGAAAAACTCGCAAGACATTTTGCTTATCAAGTAGAATTAGCGGGAAATGGAGCCTTTAGTTTCCGTTTAGGATTTAATTACAACAGACGGCAGGAGTTAAAGTTAGAACAACGACCTGGAATGTCAGGTTTTTCATTGGGATTGGGTTTAAAATTCAAAAAATTCAAACTTGACTACGGATTTGTGATTTATTCCAAAGCTGGATTTAGCAATACCATTGGCTTAAGTGCTAAATTAGGGAAGGGTAAAAAGAAATAGTTTGATTTTATACTTCCTTATACTTTAGAAATTGGCGTCTATTCCAATTATAAATAAGTAATAAACTTCCAATAACTAATATGCTATAAATCAAAGTCGCACTATGAATATCTTTGTAAAAATCAGACGAATAAATCAGTAGCCACATTATTGTTGACACAAAGCCAGCATATACTATACAAGAAGTTAAATTGCTTCCCATCCAATGATTAAATCTATTTAAATCTTTAGGGAATTTATAAAGCATTCCGGTCCAAGAATCTTTACGACCCAAATAAGTGAAAACCATGAATTCACTAAAAGACAAACCTTTCTCTTTGGGTTTCAAATCAAATGGCTTAAAACAAACTAGATAATAAACATAAAAGACATAAAAAGTAAGTAATCCGACAGTAATCAATAAAGGTATCCATGTTAATCCAAAAACAGATACTAAAGGATTACTTTCTTTATCCAAATTCGGAGTAAATTTCATGGTACAATAGGCATCAAAACTTCTAGTGATTAATACCCATGAAACTATAAGGAAATATTTAATTATCTTATTCATAATAATTAAAAGTAAGCATTATATTCGAGCTAGAACTTCATGACAATACAAAACATCCTCACCATTTCACACTGACGCTTCGGTCATTATCACGATATTAGCTTGAGCTAATCGTCATAGCCTCCATAATTATAGGAATTGAAAAAATACAAAATAGTCACCCATACTAAAATTCTGACTCTCAAGAAAGGGAAACATTTATCCATAAAAAAAGCCCC
>CANJQZ010000096.1 GCA_947476515.1 Flavobacteriales bacterium | reverse complement strand
TAAGCGATATTAAGCACCACATATAAGAGAGTAATCCATAAGAAATGATGGTTCAATTTAAAAAACAAGGAAATCCCAACACTTAACCCCAACAACAAAATGGCAATTCCAATGGAAGTGGATTTAGAAACAGCACCGGAAGGAATTGGGCGGTCTTTTTTTCTGGGATGTAATTTGTCCTTTTCGGCATCAAAAACATCGTTAAGAATATAGATAAAAGAACAAGCGAAGGAAAATGAAATAAATGCTAGAATAGTTTTAGAAAACAAATCAAAGGAAAGTAATTTCATTGCAAAAACTAAAGGAAGAAAAAGAAACCCATTCTTTATCCAACTTTTTATTCTCAATAATTCAATAAACCATTTCATTTTTCAAAGGTATAAACAATAGAATAACGCCAAGCAGAAAAATCATCCCCGTTAAAAATAAGCAAACTATCTTTTTTATCAGGATTCCCTGAGCTTTTAATCCCGGCTTCACTCAATTTTACCCCAAAGGATTTCATCCAACCCGCTTGAATTTTAATGTTCTTTTTATATTGTAGCATATTAAAGGTTTCCCTTAACTGATTCGTTTTTGAACTATTCCATAAATAATACTGTTGGTGACATATAAAAAGATTGGCTAGAAATAAGATTAAAATAAATTGCGTGTAAAGTCTAATGGCCTTGTATTTACTTATCAAGGCTGGGAGAATAAGTAAAATAATTAGAAATAATATCTGTGGTGCATACCGATAATTCCAAAATTCAGGCTGAATCACACAAGAAACCAGTAGGGCTCCTGCACCAAAATAAAACCAACTTTTCCGATAGCTGATTAGTGAAAACAGCATCAATGGAAAGAGCAAGATCAACAACTCTCCCTCCAGTGGTCCCAGCGGACTCATCACAACGGGTTGATGATTTCTATAATAAGGGATTGCCGCCTTGATTACATTGGCTGTAAACAAAGGTTTAGCAATTGAGGGATGTGTCTCGGCGGCTGTATAATTTGGCAGTGCAAAGGATGCTAAGAATAATTTTTCAAATCTATTTTTACCAAAAAAATCTTTTGGATATTGTACTTCAGCAATAGCTTTTCCCTCATTATTTTGTCCCATTAGCGGATAAAAAGGGTGCCCCTTTGTAAGTGTGTTTTGAACATAGGTGGGCAAGCCGAATAGAAAAACACCAAGTAGTACAAAAACACCAATGGTAATAATGGGTTTAATAGCAGCTAATTTAATTTGACTTGCCATCCAAAGACTCCCGAAAAACAAGAAAACCACGCAGTAAATTAATGCGGTAAATTTTAAATTCACCCAAAAAATAAGAACAAGTCCTAAGGGAATTAAACTTAGAAAATGCCCTGGATCTTTACAATAATCAATAAGTAACAAAAGAAAAATCAGCATACAAGCTGCCATTAATCCATCTACATAAAAACTTAAGGTTTGTCCTATAACAACTGGAGAGGCGCAAGTAACGCCTGCAATTAAAAGTGTAGAAAAGGCAGAAAAGCCAAACCACTTCTTTAGAAAATGATAGCTTAGAAAACAACTAGAAAAAAATAGTATTAAGGTACTTGCTTTTGCCAATTCAAGACCGCCCCCAAAACTATAAAGTGCCGCAGAAACTATCCAAGATGCTTTGGGATAATGATTGATATAATTTGCATTTAATCCTGAGGCCTGAGCATTATTGATGAGGTGATCATAATATGGATTCCAACCATTTTTTAATAATATAATGGCGTCTTGATGGTACCATTGCCCATCAAAGGAAAAATCATAAAAGTAATTGGTAATGAAAAATGAAAAAATAAGTAGTGATAAAGCAATTAATGTAGCAATGTAAATCGTAGGAACATCAATTTTTAAATGTCTCTTTAGATAAAACATCAATAACACTACTTCACCAGAAAGTGCTGCAGGAACAACCCCCTTATTTATATCTATTCCAAGAATCAAAAAGATACTTGCGACTAGATATATACCAATTGGAATTAGGAACAATATTATTCCTATTGCGTAGGATAGGTTTTGTTGGTTATTATTCATTTAATAGTTCGAAAGATAGAATGAATTATTAAATAATGAGATGATAAGTTTACATTTGTTATAGCTTTTAGCAAATAAAAATAGAATTTTTAAGTTATGAGGCCCATGCGTTTACTGATTTTATTATTTTTATCTAGTTTCTTTCCAAAGGTTGTTAACGCACAAATTGGAACAGGCACTTGGCGCTTACATGTTGCAACAGGTCGCGCAATAGATGTTGCTGGCTCTGATGCTTATATCTATACTGCTTATGAAAATGGCATAATGCGGTATGATTTTTCCTCAAAAGAAAAAAAACTTTACACTTCAATTAATGGGATTTCTGACATTGAAATCAGCACTTTATTTTATGATTCACTTCAGGAAGCCCTTTACATCGGTTATGTAAATGGAAATATAGATAAATTAATTAATGACGAGGTAATTAATATTCCCTCAGTAAAATTAGCTCAAATACCAGGATCTAAAAAAATTAACAGGTTTTATCGAGACATCACTTATATTTATGTTGCTACTGATTTTTCTGTTTTACAATTGGATACCGATAAAGATGAAATAAAAGAAACTTTTTATCCAACTGGCGGGCAATATCCAATAGTTGACGTGACGGTGGTTTCAGACACTATTTATGCCTTAACCCCGGGTAAACTTTTATTTGGATTGAAAAATAATCCAACACTTCCTGCTTCCTCTGCGTGGAGTTTAGATAATAGGGTGGAGAGTTTAACAGGGCTTTCTTATAAGGATATTGAAAAAGTGGGGAATGAACTTTATGTTTTATATCAAAACAGTAACTATGGGGAGGACACGGTGTATCATTTGATTCCTCATGGTAGAAGTGTTTTAACGAATTATCCATATTCATTAGAGATAAATAAATTAACACAGCATAAAGGTAAAATAGATGTTTTGTGTGATGGGGCTATTTTATCATACAATCAAAATCAAGTTTTGGACGAAAGTGTACTCACTTTTTATTTAGGAATTTGGTTTAAGCCTTTAGGAA
The DNA here is from genome assembly GCA_947476515.1 of Flavobacteriales bacterium. Taxonomy (GTDB): domain Bacteria; phylum Bacteroidota; class Bacteroidia; order Flavobacteriales_D; family Crocinitomicaceae; genus UBA952. The sequence continues at coordinate 4,048 of CANJQZ010000096.1, read as the reverse complement.
TGACTTATATAGATTCATATAAATGGGTGGCTGACGGTAATAGTGGATTATTGCGGATTATTGAAGATCAATCCTATGAATATATTTCCTACCCAGGGCCTCCTAAAAACGACTACTATGCCATGGATTGGAAGGAGGGTAAATTGGCAGTAGCAAGCGGCAGGTTAGAATTTAAAAGCCCTGGGTTTTTGCGTAATGGAATTTATTCATTTGAGGATGAGGAGTGGAAATTATCAGATCCGTACAACACTTCAGCTTGGAACGGCATTGATATTCACGACTTTATTGCAGTAGCGGTTAACCCAAAAAATACCGATGAAATTGCAGCTGCAACTTACTCCGCATTTCCAGTTTCAATTGTAAATCAAAAATCCAATACTTGTTTTGTTTATGATGAAAATAATTCTACTTTAAGTCCTTCCTTGGCAGGAAACGGTTGGACCTTAGCATCTGATGTAAGTTACGACCCTGAAGGGGCTTTATGGGTGGTTAATGGCTATTCAGAACTCCCACTAAATGTAAGGGACACCAATGGAGTTTGGTACAATTTTGATTGTGGAATTAATGCGAGAAATCAATATACCACTAAACTAGCAATAGATTATTCTAATAATGTTTGGTTTGCAACTGAGTCTGAAGGATTGTTTGGTTATAATTATAATAAAACGCTTTCTGATCCCTCAGACGATAAGTCGGTTCATATTTCCTCAAGTAATCTAAACAATATTGACATCAATTCTTCTAATATTACTGCTATTGCGGTAGATTTTGATAATGAAATTTGGATAGGAACTGATGCCGGATTTGCTGTTTTATATAATTCTGATGGTGCTTTTACGGCATCAGCCGGACAATATAGCCCACAAAGAATAAAGGTATTATTTGAAGGAAATACAGAATATGTATTGGGCACCACACATATTACAGATATTGAAGTTGATGGAGGTAATCGAAAATGGATCGCTACAGCAAGTTCTGGTTTGGTTCTACTTTCAGCAGATGGATCAGAAATAATAACGCAGTTCACCAAAGAAAACTCCCCATTAATTTCTAATAACATCTATGATTTAAAACTCAATCAAGATACAGGTGAATTATTTATTATTACAGACTTAGGTCTTGTATCTTATAGAACTGATGCAACCTTCGAAGACCCAACTTATTCAGATGTTAAAGTATTCCCAAATCCAGTCCGCCCGAATTATGAGGGACTGATTACTATTCAAGGGATTCGTTACGACTCTGATGTTAAAGTAACTGATGTTGCAGGGAATATTGTTTTTCAAACCACTTCAAATGGTGGAACAGCAACATGGAATGGAAGAACCTTAGACGGACAGAAAGCAGCGGCAGGTGTTTATCTGATCTGGACCGCTACAAATTCAGGCACTGGCCGTAAGGTTGGAAAGGTTGTAGTGGTTAATTAATGTTATAAGCAATAATAATATTCTACCAAATCTAGCTCTTACATTAAGATTTACACTTAATTTTACACCATCATTAAAAAATTAAAAAATGTATCCTCCAGAATTAGTTAGACCAATGAAAGACGACCTGCTTAATGTAGGTTTTAACCAATTAGAAACTTCAACAGAAGTTGATGCTGCCTTAGAAGAATCGAAAGGACTCCTTTTAGTAGTTGTTAACTCCGTTTGTGGATGCGCTGCAGGTAATATGCGTCCTGGGGTTAAATTATCTTTGAAACACGATAAAACACCTAACAAATTAGCGACTGTATTTGCTGGTGTAGATGGTGAGGCAACACAACAAGCGAGAAAATATTTTCTTCCTTATCCTCCATCATCTCCATCAATTGCATTATTCAAAGATGGTGTTTTAGTTCATTTTCTTGAAAGACATCATATTGAAGGCGGAACAGCGGCTATGATTGCTGCAAATTTAACAGCAGCTTACGATGAGTTTAGCTAAAGAGTAATGAAGCGTGTATTTTATTTAAGTACTTGTTCGACTTGTCAAAGAATAATTAAAAGTCTCACCCTTCCATCAGATATTGTTTTTGTAGATATTAAAAAAACTCCAATTACAGAAGTTGAATTAGATTTTATTGTCAAAAAAGCAGGATCATTAAGCGTCCTTTTCTCTAAAAATTCTATGAAATATAAGTCTATGGGCTTGGCTGCAAAACAGTTGAACGACCAAGATATTAAGACACTAATTTTGGAAGAATATACTTTTTTAAAAAGACCTTTATTTGTTTATGAGGACTTTATTAGTGTAGGTAACACAAAAACCGAACAGGCCCGCCAATTAGATTTTTTTAAGAAGTTTTAGGGTCTTTTAAGCATTCCTTTTTCAAAGAAATAAATACTAACCATATAAATTAGAATCATCAGATTCCCCACGAACAATACGCCTAGATGTGAATCTTTTATTTCTAGTCCCATAAGATTTCTCATTAAAGAAAAGAGGAAATAAATCAAGATTGCTCCACCAATATAAACCGCAAACTTTTTAGTGTTATACGGAATTTTATAATGTTTTTGACCTAAAAAATAGGATAGAATCATTTGGAAGGCATAAACTACTAAGGTCGCCCAAGCACAAGCCATAAAGCCGTAGCTTGGTATAAATAACACATTAATAAGTACCGTTAAGCTTGCGCCTGAAACTGCAATTAGAGCTCCAAATTTTGTTTTCCCACTTAATTTATACCAGATACTTTGATTGTAATAAATGCCTAAAAAGACATTGGCTAATAATAAAATTGGGACCACCCTAAGTCCGGCCCAGTAGGCTTCTGTCTGTATGAAATATTTAAAAATACTGATGTTAATCGAAACCACTAAAAAGGCAAGGCATACCACAGCAATAAATAAATTCATGATTTTAACATATACCTTATTGCGATCTTCATTTTTAAGTTGCGAAAAAAAGAAAGGTTCAGCTGCATAACGATAGGCCTGTAATAATATAGTAACCAGCATGGCCAATTTGTAGCATGCGCTATAAACACCAACCTGAGCGGTTGCATACTCTAGCGAATTGCCTTCGTAATACAATAATTGTTTAAGCAAGACCCGATCTAAAGTTTCGTTGATTATTCCAGCAAATCCTGCAATTACAAGTGGAAAGGAATATTTAACCAATTGTCTAACCAGTATCCAATCAATTTTCAAAATTACTTTTGAAATCACATCATAAACCAAGATGATTTTAACGAGTGAGGCGCAGAGGTTTGCTATTAATATAAACAGAATTCCCTCTTCGGGCCTAGCTGGATTAAAAAATCCAAGGAGTAATATTAGATTAAGTCCTACATTGACCCCAATAGAACTTAACTGAACCACAGTAAAGCGCAAGGCCTTTTCTTCCGATCGCAATCTAGCAAGCGGAATAGCCGCAACAGCATCAATACAAACAATGGCCCCAAGTAAAACAATATATTCATTATGCCCTTCATATAGCATTAAAGATGCGATGTCATTATTGAAATAGAGCAGTCCCAGATAGAAAAAGATATTAATACCTAGAACGGTCAGAAAACTATTCGAGAAAACCTTTTCCTTGTCATCACTTCCTTGTAAAAATCTAAAAAAAGCAGTTTCCATTCCGAAGGAAAGAAATACAATCAAAAAGGCTACCCAGGCGTATAAATCAGAAACCACGCCATAATCCGCGGGGTTCTTAAAAATTGCTTCGTTGGTGTAAAGGGGTACCAGTAGGTAATTTAGCAAGCGACCTACAATACTAGAAAGACCGTAGATGGCAGTTTGACCTAATAAGCGCTTAATTGATGAGTTCATTAATTTCTAAAACTAGGCTTTTGTTTATTTAAAAAGGCACCTGTCCCTTCAATAAAATCTTTTGTTCCAAAACAACGGCCAAAGGATTCAATCTCAACTTCATAACCATTTACGCCATCTTGATACCCAGCATTAACGCATTGAATCGCTGTCGCAATTGCCATTGGGGAATTTCTCATTATTTTATTTGCGATTTCTACACACTTATCTAATAATTCATTGGCTTCAACAACATGATTTACCAAACCAATTTGAAGCGCTTCATCAGCCAAGATCATCCCGGC
>CANJQZ010000095.1 GCA_947476515.1 Flavobacteriales bacterium | reverse complement strand
TAGCTTTCATAAATGGATTTTGGGTTAAAACAAAGTATATTATTTTCAATTTTTTGTATCACCATATCGACTCCTTTCCAACTGTCTTTAGCCATAAATCTACAAGTATAGGTATCCTTTTTCTTTCCTGTAATCTGCAAATCTTTTTTGAAGTCAATACCTTTTCGGTCACAAAGTTTAAATAAGGATTCCTTAATTGTCCAAATAATAGTAACTTCCTCAGGTCCAACTTTTTCCCACAATGCCAATTCTTCCTCTCTTGCAAATCGAGAAGCTAATTTAAGAGTCTTACTTTTAATTTCTTCTATATCACATGCGATTGCATGCTCAGCTTGAGCAAGAACTCCAAAATATTTATTGTGACTGATGGAAATTTTTACTTCACTTTCTTTCAAAAAGGGCGCTCCAAAATCTGTGTAATGAATTGCTTGACCTTTACAGCTCTTATTTCTTAAGGATCTTATGGTATAAAATTCTGATTTTCTCTTTAAAGAGTTGAAAGATTTTATAGTGTCTATCTCATTTTCAAATAAGAACACACCCTTAAATTCATTTTCATCCGTTAATAAGGAGTAATGAAGAATCGCATCTCCCTTTTTAATCTTGATTATTTTTTTATCCTTTAAAGGCATTTTTTGTCATTTAGTTTTATGAATTGCAAAGTTGATAATTATTTTTGATTAATATTTTTTTAACATTGTTTGTGATAAACTCGTTTTTTTCTATATTTACAAGCTAAATTCCGATAGAATTACATTAAACTTATATGTATAATTATGTTAGGTAAATTAAAAGTATTATTGCTAAGTGTTTTGTTAACAAGTTCTTATGCATACTCACAGTCTGGTTTAGGGATTGTAAAAGGTATGGTTAAGGATGAATTAACAGGTGAAGCACTACCCATTAGTAAGGTCATGTTGATGCAAAATGGATCAATTAAGGCTGCAGCTGCTACCAATTTTGAAGGTAAATTTCAAATTAATGGAGTTTTACCGGGAACTTACTCCGTAGAGTTTACAAATCCTGATGGTTATCAGCGAGGTGAAATAACAGGAGTAGCGGTTTCACCAGATAGAATCACCTTCCTTGACAATCTTGTTTTAGCAAAACCTAAGGATGATAAGTTAATTGACCAAGTAAATATTGTTGCGTATCGCGTTCCACTTATTGATAAAAATGGTGGTGCTTCTGGTGCAACAATTACCCGTGAAGACATTGCTAGATTGCCAGTTAGATCTGCAGCTGGGGTTGCTCAAACTGTTGGTGGTGTTAATACAAATGAAGGTTCTGGTGATATTTCTGTAAGAGGTTCTAGATCCGATGGAACTTATTTTTATATTGATGGAATTAAAGTTCGTGGTTCTGCCAATTTACCTAAATCAGCTCTAGAAGAAGTATCTGTAATTACTGGTGGGGTTCCTGCCAATTATGGTGATGTAACCGGTGGTATTATCTCTGTTACAACTCGTGGTCCATCTGCTGTATATTTCGGAAGTTTTGAAGCAGTGAGTTCTGGTATCTATATTAAAGGAGCTGATGTTGATGGATATGATGCTAAGGTTTTTGGTTTAGATAAATATGGTTATAACCTTGCTGAAGGTATGCTTTCTGGTCCAATTTGGATGCAAAAAGATTCTACTGGCAAGAAAACAAAACCGAGATTAGGATTTTTAGTTTCTGCTAATATTACGGATCAAATGGACAATCGACCACTTGCTGATGGTAGTTATAGAATTAAGAAAAGTGTTAGAGATTCATTGATCGCTGATCCTTTAAGACCAACTTCTACTGGATTGGGAACTTTTCACAATGCTTTGTTCTTGCGTCAAAATGATTTTGAAAAAACAGCATGGAGAATGAATGCTAGAAACACCAACTTCTCTGCCTCAGGAAAGATTGATGTGAATACTGGTCCCTCTGTGAATCTTCAATTTGGAGGATCTTTAAACTATAGTAATGGAACTAATTACTCTCGCTCAGGTTCCCTAATGAATTTTCAAAATTTTGGAGTTTCTAAAAGTTTAGACTACCGTGTTTATGGTAAGATAAGTCAGCGTTTTAATAATGAAAGAGAAGGAAGTAGTTCCAAAATTAAATCTGCGATGTATAACATCATGGTAGATTACTCTAAGTCAAAAAATGATTCATATGACCCAAAACATCAATATCAAATGTTTAATTATGGTCATGTAGGTAAGTTTGTTACAACTAGAGGCCCTTCTTATGAATTCAATCCAATAACACAAACTTATGTTCATAATGGATTTAAAGATTATGAAGTTGCTTTTACGCCTTCTGAAACCAATGCAACACTTGCTGCAATTACCACAGAGTATTACAATATTTATGAGGGTTCACCTCTTGGACATTATGAGAATTTATTCCAGCTTCAAAATGGTAACGCTTTAAGAAATGGGGATTCACCTCAAAGTGTTTATGGTATTTGGAGTAATATAGGAACTCCTTATAATGATTTTAGTAAAACTGAAAACGATCAATTCCGTGTTACAGGTTCTGGTTCTGTTAATATTGGAGATCATAATATTTCTCTTGGTTTTGAATACGAGCAACGCGTTGATAGAGGATGGACTGCAGGTTCAACAACTAGTGGCAACAACAACGGGCCGATCGGTATTTGGTCTATTGCACGACAATTAGCTAATTTCCACATCGAAGAATTAGATTTGAATTCTGGAGTTGTTACAGATTCAGGTTCTTTTAAAGCTATTACTTACGACCGTTTAAACTCTGGTTATGCTTCCACTCATAATGGCGCATACGGTGGACAAGAAAATAATGACAACCAATCATTCTTCGATTATAATTTGCGCTCTAAACTTGGTTTAGCAACAGGGGGCAATGACTATGTTGATATCGACCAATACGATCCAGGAACATACACTTTTGATATGTTCTCTCCTGATGAATTGTTGAATGGTGGTAATTCTTTTGTCTCTTATTGGGGATTTGATCATACAGGTCAAAAAGTTAAAGGAACAACAGACATCAATAAATACTTTAATGAGTATGATAAGAATGGTAACTACAAGCGTTTTGTGGGAGCTTTCCAGCCAATTTATATGGCAGGTTACATCATGGATAAGTTTGCATTCAATGATATTGTATTTAATGTTGGTGTTCGCGTAGATGTATTTGATGCCAATCAACCCGTATTAAAAGATCCTTATTTATTCTTTAATGCACGCACCGTTAAAGAAGCAAGAGCTTTGAAGGAGTCAGATCCATCTCAATATGCTTGGGTGAATATTCCTGAAAGTATGGGAGATGATTACATTGTTTATGTGAATGATGTAAATAATCCTTCTGCTATCAATGGATTTAGAACAGCAACAAATTGGTTCAATGCAAGTGGAACTTCTATTGAAGATCCAAAAGTAATCAAAGGTGCTGCAGGTATTGCCCCTTGGTTGTTGAATCCTACTCAAACTACTCCAGATGCAAGTGCATTCGAAGACTATAAGGCTCAAGTAAATGTGATGCCTCGTGTTGCTTTCTCTTTTCCAATTTCTGAAGAAGCATCTTTCTTTGCGCATTATGATATCTTAACAAAACGCCCGACCTCTGGTTTCCGTTTTGATCCATTTGAATATCAGTTTATTCAATCAAGAAGTGCTATTATAAATAATGCAAATCTTAAACCTGAAACAACGGTTGATTATGAATTAGGATTCCAACAAGTTTTGTCTCCAACTTCATCATTAAAAATTTCGGCTTTCTATCGTGAACAAAGAAATAATGTACAATTGATTAATGTTTTTGAAGCCTATCCTGCAACTTATAAGACTTACGGAAATCGTGATTTTGGTACTGTAAAAGGTATGACTATCGCTTATGATTTACGCCAAACAGGTAATATTAGAATGACAGCTAACTATACGCTTCAATTTGCTGATGGTACTGGTTCAGATGCAACTTCAATGGGAGCATTAATTAATGCTGGTCTTCCAAATCTTCGTAATATCTTCCCTTACAGCTCCGATCAAAGACATGCATTCGCAATCACATTTGATTATAGATATGGTTCTGGTGAAGATTATAATGGTCCAAAAATTGGAAACATTAACTTGTTTGAAAATACAGGTTTAAATATTTTCACCAACATCTATTCAGGTAATCCTTATTCTGCACAAACATTTATCACAGATGAAGGAATCGGAAACTTAAACGCAGGTATCAGTGGAACATTAAATGGTTCTCGTTTACCTTGGTCTTATCGTATGGATTTACAATTAGACAAAACTATCAATATAGAATTCGGAGGAAAAGACAACAAAAAGAAAGTAACTTTCTTAAATGTCTATTTACGCGTTACTAACCTATTAAATCAATTTAATAAGATTTCAGTTTATCGTGCAACTGGTAACTGGAATGATGATGGATATTTAGCTGCTGCGGCAAGTCAAACTTCTATTCAAAATCAGACAGATGAGCAATCATTTAGAGATTATTACTTGATGAAAATACAGAACCCTTACAATATTAGTTCTCCACGAACTATCCGTTTGGGTGTTAAATTTGATTTTTAAATTACAGAAATAAAATAAGCTATGAAAAAGCAATTTTTTGCAACAATCGTTAGTATTGGTTTCGTTTTTTCGAATGCAATGGCCTACTATGGTCCAAATGAAAAAACAGATAAGCCTAACAATAGCAAACCGAAAGGTGCCAACTGTAGTCCTGCGACTGCAAAGTTAACCATGGAGTTCAATGATGTGAAAGCATTAATCGAACAAGGTGGAAGTATGTTTCAAAATAGACAAGCAAGTATTGCGGCTTATGAGGTTCCGAAAGGAAGTAATCGTTTTGCTATTTTCGCTGGTGCTCTTTGGATGGGTGGTACAGATGTTAATGGTCAATTAAAATTGGCAGCATTGCGCTACCGTTCTGGAAATGATTTTTGGCCTGGTCCCTTAACTGTTAATCCAGGAACTGGAAATTTTAATCCAGGTTTCCCAGTTGGCGATAATGTTGTGCGTGATTTCGGTGAAGCTAATATCGACCCAAATCAATGTATCGCTTATGATAAATTCTACACGATTCGTAAAGCGGAAGTAATTCGTTTTAATATCTTTTGGGAATGTAATGCTGGAATCACTACAGAAGGTTGTGATGATATTATCCAACCATCTAATGATGAAATTAATCGTATCTATAACTGGCCCGCGCATGGTGATGTGAGTTTAGGTCAAGATTATTTCTTAGCTCCTTTTTATGATCGAGATGGTGATGGAAATTATAACCCAGATAACGGAGATTACCCATGGTATGATGATATCTTAGGTAGAGATGATATTGAATGTGGAATTGATCGACGCGTTTCGCTTTATGGTGATGAAACCCATTGGTGGGTATTTAATGATAAAGGTAATATCCATACAGAAACAAATGGTGATCCGATTGGAATGGAAATTCGCGCACAAGCATTTTCATTTGCTACCAATGATGAGGTCAATCGTATGACTTTTTACAATTATGAATTGATTAATCGTGGTACGCAAACGCTTTATAATACCTACTTTGCTCAGTACTTAGACGCTGATGTTGGAAACTATGCAGATGATTATGCTGGTTGTGATGTTTCTCGTGGTTTAGGATATATGTTCAATGGTGATTTAAATGACCAAAGTGATGGTGGTAAATTAGGATATGGAGAAAATCCTCCTGCTATTGGCTGTGACTTTTTTGAAGGTCCTTATCAAGATGGTGATGGAATGGATAACCCTGGCCCATATTATGACCAAGCAACACAAACGGATATCGTGCCAGCTGTTTTAGATGCGCTTGCCAATAACGGTATAGTTTATAAAGGTATCGGTATTGGATATTCTGATGGTATTATTGATAATGAGCGATTCGGTATGCGTCGTTTTACTTATTATACTTCAACATCTGCATATCCGTATAATGATCCAGGTCCCGCTGCTGAATTCTATAATTTTATGGAAGGTCAATGGGCAAATGGATCTGAAATGTTCTACGGTGGTTTAGGAACTGGAACTGGTTCTCAAGTATTATCTGATTATATGTTCCCAGGTACTTCTGATCCATTAAATTGGTCAACAGGTGGTGTTGATATGACAGGTGCTTATCCAAATGGATGGGATGAATCTACCAACAACAACCCTCCAGGTGACCGTCGTTTTGTACAGTCAGCAGGTCCTTTTACCCTGAAGCCAGGTGCTGTTAATAATATAACAGTTGGAATTGTTTTTGGTAGAAGTTCTGATGGTGGTTTATTCTCTTCAGTAGATGCAATGAAACGCGCTGATACTAAAGCTCAGGCTTTATTCGATGCATGTTTCAAAATCTTATCTCCTCCAGATGCTCCAAAATTAACGATTCAAGAATTGGAAAATGAGTTAATTCTAATGATCGAAAATCCTAATTCTTCTAACAATTATCAGGAAAAATATGCTGAGGTAGATGAAATTAATATTCCAGATCCTACAGTGGATAGAGTATATCGTTTTGAAGGGTATCAAATTTTTCAATTGAAAAGTCAAGATGTTTCTATCGCTGATATCGCAGATCCAACTGTGGCAAGATTGGTTGCTCAATGTGATATTAAAAATAGTATTTCTAGAATAATTAATTTCCAGTTTGATGAAGCTCTTGGATTCTCTGTACCAGTGGAAAAAGTAGATGGCCAAAATGATGGAATTAAACATTCTTTCCAAGTGAAAGAGGATGCATTTGCTCAAGGTGCTCGTGCTTTAGTGAATCACAAGACTTATTATTATGTTGCAGTTGCTTATGCTTTTAATCAATTTAAAAAGTATGATCCAAATGATCCATTACAATTAGACGGACAGAAAATACCTTATATTTCCTCTCGTTTAAATTTTGATGGTACTGCGATTAGTGCTGTAGCAGCAATTCCACACAATCCAAATCCTGAAGCGGGTGGTACCATGCAAAATATTGGTTACGGATCTTCACCTCGTATCACAAGGGTTGATGGTTATGGTAATGGAAATAGAAATTTAGATTTCACTTCTGCTACTTTATCCAAAGTCTTGTCTGATGGTTTTGTTGAGACTCCTGAATATGATTATGGAAAAGGTCCTATCAATATTAAGGT
>CANJQZ010000094.1 GCA_947476515.1 Flavobacteriales bacterium | reverse complement strand
TAATTCTAAATCAGAGGCTTCCATTAGAAACATATCATTAAGAAAAGTAACGATTGGCCCATTAATTTCATTGGGTAGTCCGCTTGATTCTGTTAAAAAGGCAGCATTACTTAAGTCAAAAAATTTCGGGCCCTCCATTGTTTGGGGCTCAAAACCCAAAAGCTGTATAAATTCAATTAAAAATTGAACAGGAAATGCTTTATCATCTTGCGAAGTATTTAAGTTTTGCATGGCGTTTTCAAGAAAATTAAATAAACCAGTATCTGCTTGTTCTTCCTGAAGTGTCTGTCGCAAAACATCACTCAAAAAAAAGCATATAAGAACTTTTAATGGCTTGTCTAATAACTTTAAGCTAGGGTTTTCCCATTGTAAAGTACTTATAATACCCAATTCACTTTCTGGTCTTTTAAAAGCTGCAATCTCATATAATCCTAATGGATGCATTGCAATTTTCTTTTTCTTACCTCCCTTAAAAATAAATTTTGCTAATCCACTTTTTTGCGTGTAAAACACAAGGATTAGGCTACTTTCAGAATAACTTATTCGGTGCAATAAAAATCCTTTATCACTAGTTTTCATATAAAAATTACCTTATTTGAAGCAACTGGGTTATTAATCAAGACCCTTGCCTTTACCAACAGAAAATTGATCTCCTCCACTTTTCTCTTGTTCTTCTTTCCAGTTTTTTAAGGTTTTTTTCAATTTCGAATCCTTCTTTTGTTTTTTCTCTTCTTCAAATTCTTCCTGTGTAGCGGGACCAAATTTGATTTTTAAAGATTCTTTCGGGACCTCTTTAGGCACATAATTCTTTACAGTCGTATCGCCTTTAAACAAACCAAACTCCGCCTTTAAAATTCCTTTAGAATCTGATGCAGCTTGGTCTCTATTTTGTTTACTCTGCTCTTTTTTGGCGGTTTTATCCCATTCAATAAGTGGTTTGTCAAGTGTCCCGTACATTCTCATATAAATTCTTAGTCCAGTATCATCATCCACCACTTCCCCAAATTCAGCATCTCTTTGCTGAATTAATAAATCTCTAAATCTAAATCCAAATCGATAATCAATATTATTTTCAAAATCATGCTTGCCTGCAAGATCTATATCTAAAGCCGAAGAAGCAATATGCATTTTGGGGATTTCTAATCCCCCATTACGAATAATGATGCAATTCTCTAATGTTTCAAATGAAATATCTTTTAATTTCTTCTCTAATTGATCAATATTTTTCTTTCCTATCAATAATTTGCCGGTGTTGGTGCGCATACTTTCAATAATTGCATCAAAAGAATCGACATTTTTAAGGTGCCCATTGAAAACTTTCAAATCTAGTCTAGAATCAATTGATTTCATAATAATTCCCGACCTCAAGTCAAAAGGTGCATAAAAAGCTAAATTCGCCTCTGCTTTTCCTGAAATATTTTGATCTGTAATTACAGATTGTTCAAAATTGTCCCATTCTTTAAATAGTGGTTTAAATTGTAGGTTTTTACTGGCAACTTGAGCCGTAATACTAAAAATTTCAGGGGTCCTTTCTTCTATTATCAATGCTCCGCTGATTAAAGCATCAGCATTGACCAAACTAATTTGAGGGAAATGAAGTCTTCTATTTTGAATTTTCATGGTACCCAAAATATGATCAAAACGATGCTTGTCATATTTCAACGATCCGACGGTTAAATTTACTTCTCCATTAATGTCATCTGGAAGCGCAAAAACACGGCTTTCTTCTAATTTTTCAGCTTTGGTGGTTGTCCCCAAGTCTTCTACCCGTATGAAGTCACTATCAATACTTATTTGAGTGGTAAGCGCCCCCTTACCATTCATGTAAGCATAAATGTTTTTAAAAACTCCATCAATCAGTAAATCCGTTTTCCCTACCTTCAAACTAGCGCCCTCAATTCCAGCCTCGCTACCTCTTAGATAAATATCCCCATTGATGTTTTCAAAAGTGCGTTTATCTTCTTTTAGTTTGCACCAAACATTGCGCATTTGTACAGTACCATCACAAGTATTAAAAACTAAATCGTTTTGCTTAGGGTCTGAACGCATAGAAAAATCTGCTTTTAACTTAACCATCCCTGCTAATCTCTGTACATATGGAAATCTAAAAATAGAGTGAGCAATCGATAAATCAATAGTTCCTGTTGCGGCACCATCAATTTGTGGATTTAAAAATGATTTGATTAACAACTTTGCAGTAAAGGGTCCGCCAGCTGTTTTAAATTTGATTTGTTGTAAACTTAAATATTCTTTTTCAGGTCCGCCCTCATTGTTATAGTTTCCTTTCATATTGATGTCACTTACTTTTAAATGACGCGTTGGTTCCGTCAAGGAACCATTGACTATCCCAAAATCACAGGTCATAATTGTAGGTGCCGTTGGAGCAAGTGCTCCATGAATTCCCAAATTGAAATAAATTTCTCCATCGCCTTGAAATTTATCAATATCTTCTGAAGCGTCCAATGAAAGGTTATTTACGAGATCTTTTAATAAAATATCTTTTGATTTAATGGTGAAATTTAAACTGTCATTAGTTACCAAACCATCTATTAAAAATGGCAAGCCTTCCATGTCAATTTTTGCTTTAGGAAGTCGAACAGTTCCAAGTCGGTCATCTACAAGGACATTCAGCCCGAATTTTAAATTTTTATTAGAAAGCAAGGCTATTTGGCCACTTTTTGCTTTCATTACAAATAGATCGCCATCAGCACGAACCGTATATTTATCTGAGGAGAAGTCACCAGATAATGTGGCGGCCGTCATCCTTGTCTTATAATATTGGGCCGTACTTTTATTGTGATAACTTAATCGTAAATCATTTACTGCAATTTTTTTAAGTTCTAAGTTGAATGGTGTGGTGGGATCATCTTTAGAGGGTTTCATAATATTATAATTCCCATCACCGAATTGGTTTATTTTAATTTTAAGTGTTCCTTTGGAAATATCTAATACTTGAATTTCATATTTCTTATTCCAAAGATCAATTGGATTAAATTCCATTCTTATTCTTTCGGAATACAATAGGGTGTCTGCTGGTTTTTGATTAGGAAATGCGTCCTTTATAAATACATTATTTAAATCAATGGATAGATGTGGAAACGATCCCCAAAAAGCCAAGTCGACTTCAGAATAATTAATGGGTACGCGTAATTCTTTATTTACCTCAGCAATAACTGCATCACAAATTTGATTTTTAAAAAAATAAAGTAAAAGATAGACAGCCAATATTAAGCCCAATACTATACCCAATAACCATTTTAATATTTTCCAAATTTGATTTTTATTCATTCTATCAAAATTACGCTTGAAGTAAGGGTATTAAATTTAAAAGTCCCATCACTTATTAACGCTGCAATGTGCGAAAGGGTTACGCTAGATCTTAATTTATTAGTTTAATCTTCAAAAAAAGTTGCGCTTATTAAATTATATTTTGTGCCCTTGGCAAAAGAGAATTAAAATGTAATGAACTCAAACATTAAAAAAGAAATTCATATAAATAAATTGTTTATATTAGATGACATAAAAGTAATAATGCGGATTTTAATTCAACTTCTTTTCTTGTGTCTTGCGCCAAGCCTTCTTTCTCAAGGTTTTCAGGTGAACTTTCAAGGTCAAAAGCAACAGGGAATGGGGTGTGCAGGATCTTCCTTGCCTCGAGATGCATCAAGTTTATTTTATAATCCTGGTTCTGCCGTTTTTTTAAATGAAAACAGTGTTATTGTTGGCGGGACGCCTGTTTTTGCCAATGTGCTCTTTATTGACTCCGCAAGTAATGGTGCCTACAGAACCAATTCACCCATTGGAACTCCTTTTTCCATCTATGGAATGTTTCAAGCAAAGTCTTCTGCCAAACTTAAATTTGGGATTGCTATTAACACTCCCTTTGGAAGTACTATTCAATACGAAGACGGCTGGATTGGTCGTTTTGCATTGACCAGATTATCCCTTAAGGCTATTTACATTCAGCCAACCTTTGCCTATAGAATTTCAGATAATATCGGAATAGGTGGTGGACTTGTAATCAGCAAGGGAAGTGTTAATCTACAAAAAGACCTTCCAATTCAAGATGCCAATGGAGTCTATTCGCATGCTGAATTAGCCGGAAAAGCCATAGGAATAGGTTATAATTTCGGTATTCACCTTAATGCAAATAAGAAATTAAATATAGGCATAGATTATCGCTCTAAAATAAACATGAAAGTAAATGACGGTGAAGTAACTTTTAATGTTCCGAATTCCCTTAGTGCTAATTTTCCTAATGGAAACTTTACTTCCTCCTTACCATTACCGAGTGTGTTGACGATTGGGGCAGCCTTAAAATTTAATAGATTACTAACATTTGTTGTTGATGTTAATGCTGTGGGTTGGAAAGTATACGATACCTTATCCTTTGATTACAATCAAAACACAAGCTCTTTATCAGACACAAAATCAGCCCGTTGTTATAAAAATACTTTTGCTTTTAGGGGAGGAATGGAATGGGTGGCACTGAGATGTTATTCTAAAAGTGCCTCGAACGAGATTATGGTAGTAACTAAAATTCCAAGCCATGAATTATTAGTGCGTTGCGGGGGTGGATTTGGTATTTCTCCTGTTCAGAATGGATATGTTACACCAGAAACCCCAGATGCAAATAGGGCCTATGGAACATTAGGTGTTGGTTATAATTTCAATCAAAAAACAGGAATAGATTTAAGTTTATATTACACAAAAGTAAAAAGAGCAGATACTAATATTGAAACCCAAATAAGCGGTACATACACTACCATTGCTTGGTGTCCAGGAATTTCATTTTATTACAGATGGTAAAAAATATACTTCCCCTTATTTCACTGTTAACTATTGGAATTATTTTTAGCAGTTGCAAACCTAAAATTGATGCGTCAAGTGTTATTTCTGCTGGAGAAATTAATGCGCAACACTTTGTAGCAATCGGTGATGGAACTACTGCAGGATATATGGATGATGCCTTATATCACGATGGACAAATCAATTCTTTGGGGGCTTTGCTTCAAACACAACTAAAATTAGTTGGCGCTGGTGAAATTTATATGCCTTTAATGGGGAACGCAAATGTTGGCACAAACGCGAATTTATTATCCAGGCTAATTTTAGGGTATAAAACAGATTGTCTTGGTGTAACTGGACTTTCGCCAGTGCGTTTTGCGCAACAAGGAGAAGGATCTTCCTTGACAACTTCGGTATATTCATCCCAAAATAAATTTACCAATTTTGGTATTCCTGGTCTCAAAATGATTGATACTTATCAACATTATATTGGAGACCCAAACGACCTGGGCTACAACCCCTATTTTGGTAGAATGTCAATGGATCAATTCACTTTACCTGCTTGGTCGGGGATATGGTCGACCGTGAGAGATAATATTTTTAATGGTGGCAACCCTACTTTTTGCTCTCTGTTTTTAGGTATTGAAGATGTATTGCCTTTTGCGAAAAGTGGTGCTACTGCCAATCCCATGACTCAATTGTTTGGCCCTCCAGGCGTTGGATTTGAAGAAAGTTTTGCCTCTTGGGCAGACATGTTTTCAGTCCAAAATATAAAAGCAGTGGTCGGCACAATACCAGACATCACCCAAATGCCTTACTTCACAACAATTCCATATAATGGATTGAATTTAGATGCAACCAACGCTGAATCTTTAAATCAAATTTATGGCCCTCTAGGGTTTAGTTTTACTGTTGGATCCAATCCCTTTATGATTGAGGATCCCAATGCCGGTGCTTTTGGTGTGCGCCCAATGGTAGAAGGAGAATTGATTTTATTGAGTGTTCCCCTTGATTCCGTTAAGTGTCATCAATATGGTAGTGTATATCCTTTGAGAGATGAGTTTGTTTTAACTTTAGCAGAACTTCAAGAGATAAGAAATCAAATCTTAGCTTACAATCAAGTCATACGACAATATTCGAATTTTTATGGCTTGGCAATTGCCGAAACTCCCGATTTTTACTCCGGATTAAACGATGGTTTCGTTTACAACGGTGTTTCTATGTCGGCGAAATTTGTTTCTGGTGGGGCTTATTC
Organism: Flavobacteriales bacterium; assembly: GCA_947476515.1. Lineage (GTDB taxonomy): Bacteria > Bacteroidota > Bacteroidia > Flavobacteriales_D > Crocinitomicaceae > UBA952. The sequence continues at coordinate 1,229 of CANJQZ010000094.1, read as the reverse complement.
ACTTGATGGGATTCATTTAAATCCAAAAGGAAATGCTTTACTGGCAAATGTTTTTATAAGAGCAATTAATAAAAAATATAAAGCTACCATTCCACAAATTAATGCGCTGAATTACCCATCAATTTATTTTCCTTAAAACTTATAACTATGAAAAAATTTACTTTAATCCATTTGTTTTTCGCCTTCATTAGTCTTGCAACTTGTTTATCACAGCCCTGTTTAAATGGCCGTTATGCAAGTGATGTCTTTACAAATTTTACTACCATTAGTAATATTAATTACGGTCAAAACAGTTCTTTTACCGGGGCCAACACTCCTTTAGCGCTTGACTTTTATTCCCCTACAGGCGATACCGAAACAAGTAGACCTTTAATTATTTGGGTGCACGGCGGTAGTTTTTTAGGCGGGACTAAAACTGATATTGATGTGCTCAATCTATCTCAAAGATTTGCTTTAAAAGGATATGCATGTGCTTCAATCAATTACAGAACAGGGTTTTTTCCTATTGATTCCGCTAACGCGGTTAAGGCGGTAGTGCGTGCAGTACAAGATTTAAAAGCAGCAATAAGATTTTTCTATAAGGACCAAGCTACTGGGACAAATTTATATAAAATTGATACCAATCAAATCTTTATTGGCGGAAGTTCAGCGGGAGCAATTACGGCATTGCATGTAGCTTATTTAAACGATCCTTGTGAAATTAGTGGTTATTTAAACGCTGCTACTATTCAAACTTTAGGTGGTTTAGAGGGAGCAAGTGGAAACCCAGGTTATTCTACTAATGTAAAAGGGGTGATAAATCTTTGCGGCGCGTTGGCACGATACGGCTGGCTTGAAGCGGGAGATGTTCCACTTTGTTCAATTCATGGAACCTCTGATGGAACTGTAAAATACAATAGAGGTGTCGTAAATCCTGGTACTCCTTTAATGTATTTAGATGGAAGTAGAATGTTGCACGATAGAGCATGCGCAATTAATGTTCAAAGCAATTTTTATACCTTTCCTGGAGCTCCACATGTTCCATATGCTGGGACGAGCGCAAGTGCTTTAGCCTATATGGATACCACAGAAAATTTTGTGCGAGACTTTTTAGTAGATCGATTAGGATGCACAGAAACGCCCCTTCAATTGGCAAATGCTCCACTACAATTGGCAATTCTATATCCTATGAATTACTGTGATGGAAGTCCTGTTGATGAGGTATGTTTAGGCGCGGGTATTGAAGAGTC
>CANJQZ010000093.1 GCA_947476515.1 Flavobacteriales bacterium | reverse complement strand
TATAGATTCTTACTGTTTTACCCTTTTCATCCATAAATATTAATCTGCTGTATCCGTGTCTTACTATTGCAGCTTGAAAAGATCCATATTGCGAAAGCACTTTGTAAGTGACAGATTTTGAATGAAAACCCCCGTCCTTCATATCAACTTGTCCCAAATAAGTTGTGTGATGTGAGGTAGAATCTTGATCTATATCAAATTGTTCTATGCCCAGAAATTGATCATTAATGTATTTTTTGAATTTAAAATTGTCTTGGCAAAATGATTGGGAGGAGATTGCGAAAAACAAAAGAAGCATAAGAAATTTCATAAATCTTTTTTAATAGAGATGATGGGATGAAGTATTTTCCATATGCTCATTCATTTTTCTAATATTTAGAAGTCGAAATGTTAAGCGATTTTTGAATGTACAAACTAGGTAGTTTCAAACTGTTTTTTAATATTTAAAAAATACTTCTCTACACTATTAAACGATATCCAAGAAATAAAAATCGTCCCAATTAGTACTGCTAAATACAAACAAACATTATATAAAATATCATTTTTACTTATAGGTAAATATTTTAATGTCAGCATAATAATTATCCAATGATACATGTAAATCCCAAATGAAATTTTACCTAAAAAAGATGTGGCTTTGGTGTCAATATTTATTTTGGGGTTTACTACAATATTATATATTGCTATTACAAAAAGAACAGAATAAAACTCATCAGTAAAATAGTTAAATTCCAAACCAAAAGTCCAAAGTAATACAGATAAAATAATAGATGAATATGCAACAAATTTATTACTGATAACCTTAAGCCACTTGTGTTGTCTTGCATATAAGAAACCAACTAATGCCCCAACACTCATGCAATTAAATTTTGTACCATAAAATAATTCATTAATGAAAGAATTAAATTCAAAATTTTGGAATGTTCTAATATTTATGAAACAAATTACATGCGGTAAGATGGTATATCCAATGATGAATAATGATAGCGTTAGAATTATTCTTTTTATGGGGATTAAAGAAAGAAGTATTGGCCAAAATAAATAAAATTGTTCTTCAACCCCAATCGACCAAACATGAGGACTAGTCGGCCACCCTGCTTTTAAGGCATGTGCAATATTAGGGAACCCACTTAAGCAAAGCAGTACTGTTTTTTGAGAGTAATCCGCATTAAAAAGAAGAAATGAAAGAAATAATATTAAATAGTATAACGGCCAAATTCTTAAAATGCGTCTTATAAAGAATTTTTTTAAAGATATTTTCCCGACTTTCTCTCTTTCTTTGACCAATAAAAATGTAATGAGAAATCCACTTAATACAAAAAACAAAATAACAGCAATATGTCCACTTGGTAAGTTGAAATATTCATTATCTATAAGGTTCACCATACCTTTATTTTTTTTCAATAACTCAATGTGCCCCCAAACTACAATTAATGCAGCAATTGCTCTTAATGTATCTAATCCTTTTAAATATTTTACCATTAATTAGTATTTAAGCAACAATTTTTGCAAATATCGATCATGTTTATTTTAATCAACGAATCAATCAATTGTTATTTCCCAAACTGCTCCATAATTAATTGAGCAAGTTCTTCTCCAATTCGATCTTGTGCTTCCACTGTTGCTGCCCCGATATGAGGTGTACATGCGATTTTAGGATGATTTAATAAGGCTGGATTGGGATTCGGTTCGTTTTCAAAAACATCCAATGCAATTCCAGCGACATTTCCATGGTCTAATGCTTCCAATAAATCAATTTCATTAACAACGCCTCCTCTTGCTGCATTCACAATTCGAACTCCTTTTTTCATAAGAGTAAATTCTTTGGAACTAATTACAGCGCTTCCGTCATTTTGCTTGGGTACATGAATGGAAATAAAATCTAAACTTCCAAGCACATTATTTAAGGATGCTGTTGGCGTTATTGTATAGTTTACAGATTGATCTTTGCCAATGGGAATTTTAATGTCACAAGGCTCTGTTTTTTTATCTATTGCAATCACTTCCATTCCTGCTCCTAAGGCATAGGAAGCCAAAGCTTTTCCTATTCGACCAAATCCTATAATGCCCAATGTTTTTCCACGCAACTCAATTCCTTTTGCATAATTCTTTTTTAAGGTAGCAAAATCTCCGTGTTCCATGTTTTTGTAAGAATCATTTAGAAACCTACTCATAGAGAATAGATGTCCCATTACCAGTTCCGCAACCGACTGAGAGGAAGATGCTGGTGTATTGATCACTGATATTCCTTTTTCTCGAGCATAAGCTACATCAATATTATCCATTCCAACCCCACCTCTTCCAATAAGTTTTAACTGAGGACAAGCATCAATCACTTCTTTTCTAACAGTGGTCGCACTGCGTACTAAAATCATTTCTATTCCTTGCGCATTGACTGTAGCTGCTAAATCTGCTTGATTTACCTTTTCTGTAATTACAATAAATCCGGCGTTTTCTAAAAGTGTTTTTCCGACAGTTGAAATACCATCGTTGGCTAATATTTTCATTTTAATCGTTTGTTTTATGCGTTTGCAAATGACTTCATTACCGTTACTAATACTTCTACACTTTCAATAGGTAAAGCATTGTACAAGGAAGCTCGATATCCTCCAACAGATCTATGTCCTGGCAACCCAACAATACCGGCAGCTTTCCATGCCGCGTCAAATGCTGGAGCATGAGCTTCGTCATGAAGCAAGAAGGTAACATTCATCAAGGAACGGTCTTCTGTAGCAACAGCACCTTTAAACAATGGGTTTCTGTCTATTTCATCGTAAAGTAATTTAGCCTTGGCGATGTTTCTTTGTTCCATTGCTTTTACACCTCCATTTGCGATTAAATCTCTTAGATTCAACATGGCAACATAGATAGAAAAAACAGGGGGGGTATTCAACATGGATTCTTTTTCGACCTGCTGTTTTAAATCCAAATAGGTAGGTAAAAAAGGAGAAGTTGATTTTCCGAGTATCGATTCTTTTATGATATATAAAGTAGCTCCTGCAGGTCCTAGGTTTTTTTGAGCTCCAGCATAGATTAAGTCAAATTTTGAAATGTCTATTTCTTTAGAGAAAATATCAGACGACATATCACATACTAAAGGCAAGGTGGTCTCAGGAAATGAATGAAATTGTGTCCCGTAAATTGTATTATTGGAAGTGAAGTGAATGTAATCTACACCTTCGGGAATGGAATAATTTTTTGGGATATGGGTAAATTTTTCATTTTCAGAACTTGCAAATACATTTACATCAACGCCTACCTTTTTCGCTTCCTTGATGGCGCCAGTTGCCCAAGTTCCTGTATTGATATAGCCTGCTTTTTTATGTTCACGCATCATGTTTAATGCTGCAATGGTAAAACCTAAGGTTGCACCCCCTTGCATGAACACTACAGCGTATCCTTCAGGAATATTCAAAGCTTTTTTTACTAAAGCAATGGTTTCATCCATTACGGCAACAAAATCTTTGTGTCGGTGAGAAACTTCTAGGATTGATAATCCATTAAAATCAAGAACTGCCTCAGCAGCTTGTTTAAATACATTTTGTGGTAAAATACAAGGCCCGGCGCCAAAATTATGTTTCATCTTTATTTATTTTTATTACTGTAATTTTTTATAATTTAATTTTACTAGGTATAAAAAAAGCCGTCAATTTGACAGCTTTAAAAAATTAAATATTATTCAGCTTTCGCTTTCTTTGGAGCGGCTTTTTTCGCCGCTGCAGGTGCCGCTTTTTTAACTACTGGAGCTTTCTTTTCTTTTTTAACCGCCTTAACAGCAGCTATTACTACCTTTTCGTCGCTTTTTCTTTTTCTAGTGTTCCCGTAAGAACCCATTGATCTTTTGCCTTTTGCAGTTTTTTTATCTCCTTTTCCCATGAACTAATTATTTGTGTTTTTTTATTTATTGTAATGATTATAACAAAGTTAAAATTCTTTTTTAATTATTCTCCTTCTAAATTCATTTTCCAATGCATCTCCACCATTCAATATTTTTCTACACCATTTAATTTTAAGCTCAATTTGTTCTTCAGGTGACAATTTCCAATCAAATTCGCTCTGCATCAGTCTATTTCTAATTCCTTGAAGTAACAAAGCGACTGAAACAGAAATGTTGAAACTTTCAGTGAAGCCATACATAGGAATTGTAACGGTATAATCAGCTGCCTCCATTACTTCTTCTGATAATCCTTGTCTCTCCGTCCCAAAGAAAAAGGCACATGGAGCATCTAAAGGAAGGGTAGCAAGAGAGTAACTCGATTCATGAGGGGAAGTGGCAACTATTTTAAACCCTTTAGCTTGAAGTTTGGTTATGCAATCGCTTGTTGGATTTTCTCCTTTATTGAAATTATACATATCCACCCAACGACCAGCCCCTAAGGCAATATCGCGTTTTACTTCGTATTGGTTATTTTTCTCAATAACATTCAGTTCTTGTATTCCAAAGCAATCGCAAGTTCTTAATACTGCCGAGGCATTATGCTCTTGATATATATTTTCTAAAGCAATGCTGATGTATTGGGTTCGTTGCGCTGCTATTCGATCAAACATCTCCACTTTATTCGGCGTGATAATCTCGTAAAACATAGCCAACACCTTATCATCAATATAATCCATCTACCTCTTTATTTTTCTTTAATATAATCTCTTCTTTTCAACCAACCGCGATATACAAAAAAGGAAAATAAGGAAATACCAATAGCAACCATCACCCCAATGACAGTATAATATCCATTCTTGTATTTCAATTCGGGCATATTTTCAAAATTCATTCCATACACCCCTACAATAAAGGTAAGTGGAATAAAAATGGAACTCACGATGGTAAGAACTTTCATGATTTCATTCATTCTTTGTCCTTGAGAGGCATAATAGAAATTGGACATTCCATCAAGCACTTGTTTAAGAGCTTCTATTTCTTCAATTACATGCATACAACTATGGTGTAGCCCATAGAAATATTTAATATTTGTTTTATCGATAAATACACTATCGCTAGATTGTAATTGAATGGTGATATCCCGCATCGGATTTGCAATTTTCCGAAGTTCAATGAGTTTTCTTTTTTCCCATTCAATTTTATTCAGAATCAATTTATCTTCGCTTACATGTAATTCTTTTTCTAAAACACCAACGGTTTGTGTTATTTCATCAATTACTTCAAAGTAATTATCGATAATGGCTTCTAAATTCCTAAACAATAAAAAATCTGCTTTTTTGGAACGAATTTTCCCTCTCCCTTTTTCAATTCTATCTCTTACATCATTAAAATGCTCCCCAGATCTTTTCTGCATAGAGAGTAAATAATCTGTAGATAGAAAGAAAGTTATTTGTTCTTGAAATAAAAGCTCCTCATTTTTCTTACTTGGTAATGCTGAGATGACACTGAAGAAAATATAATTTGAATATTCCTCCACTTTAGGGCGCCTAATTTCTTTATAAATATTTTCAATGCTGAGGCGATCAATACCCAATCGTAAACAAAGATGTTCTATCGATTCCTTATCATGAATATCATGATAATTGAGCCACGATACAAAGTCATGGTCTAATTCTCCATCTAGAAATTCAGTAGCAAAATACGAGGCACTTTCTTTTTTTACTAAATAAAAAGAAGGATTGTATTTATAAAGTTGACATGTAGTAGGAAGCTGCATACTTTTTTTAGTGAAGTTAAAAAAGATTAATTAAGTAATAACTGATTGGCAAAATTCATTGCAAAAAATCAGATACTGGAACATTAACTTTTGTAGAATGAAAACAATTTCTTCTCAGGAACGAGACATAGCATTTTAAGAAGCTCAAAACGCATATTTATTGTTGACTAATCTTTGTTTTAACAGTAGATAAAGAGCAATGGGAACAAGTCTCCTTCTTTGCGAAAAATTGTTTGTAGATCCGCTTAACAACAAAGTAGAGGGCTCCAATTACAAGAAGAAAGACTATAACATTTTGAACCATAACCAAAAGTAATTAATTATTGCTTATTGCAAAATTTGAAAAACTAAAAAAGCACTCAAGTACGCCATTGTTCCCATAACAAGCAATTGTATAAGGGGCCACTTCCAACTATTGGTTTCTCGTTTTACAACAGCTACGGTTGCCATACATTGCATAGCAAACACATAAAAAACCATTAAGGAACAACCAGACGCAAGCGTATAAGCTGATTCTCCCTCACTATTCTTGGCTGCTTTAAGTCGGCTAATTAATCTTTGTTTTGATGCGCTATCATCGTGAATGGCGTAAATGGTAGCCAATGATCCCACAAAAACTTCTCTTGCAGCAAAAGAACTTAGAAGTGAAACACCCATTTTCCAATCATATCCTATGGGTTTAATTATAGGTTCTATCAATTTGCCTAAATGTCCAATATAAGATCCTTCTAATTTAGCTGAAGCAATATAATTGGCTTGATCCATCTTATTTGATTCTTTGAATAGTGCACTGGACTTCGCGTTTTTGATCTTCTGTTCCATACTTCCTTGTGGGCCATAACTGGCAAGTGCCCATAAAATTATAGAGATTGCTAAGATTACTTTTCCAGCATCCCAAACAAAAATCTTCACTTTCTCAAGTACTGTCTTAAAAATAGTTCCCCATCTTGGATTTTTCAAATCAGGCAATTCCATAATTAAGAAACCAGTTTTCTTTTGTTTTATGATCAATTTGAGTAAGATGGACAAGCCTAATGCTGCGACTAAGCCAAGTGCGTATAAACCAAACAAGACAATACCCTGTAAACTTATAAATCCACCAATGTATGTTTTTGGAATAACAAGAGCAATCAATAAAGTGTAAACAGGAATGCGTGCGCTGCAACTCATCAATGGAGTTACGATAATGGTAATCAAGCGCTCCTTCCAATCCGCAATGGTTCTCGTGGCCATTATCCCAGGTATCGCACATGCAATTCCAGACATCAAAGGGACGATACTTTTTCCGTTAAGTCCAAAAGGACGCATTATTTTATCCATTATAAAGACAACGCGGGATAAATATCCACTTTCTTCAAGAATGGCAATAAAAAAGAATAATAAGGCAATCTGAGGAATAAAAACAGTCACACCGCCAATTCCCGGAATTAATCCTTGACTAAGGAGTTTATTCAATATCCCACTTGGTAAGGCGGCACTGGTCCATTCGCTTAATTTCATAAAGAACAATTCTATCCAGTCCATGGGATAGTTGGCTAATGAAAATATAAATTGAAAAATCACAAAGAGAACACCAACGAAGATTAGATATCCAAAAATGGGATGGGTTAAAATTCGATCTAGCTTACTTGAGGTATATTTTTCAATTTCCGGTTTTTGTTTTACAATTTTTTGAAT
>CANJQZ010000092.1 GCA_947476515.1 Flavobacteriales bacterium | reverse complement strand
TTCTTTGGTGGAAGTATCGATTTGATCAGCTTTTGCCGATAATGCTTGATATAATTTATCTTGAGTAGTTATTACATTTTCTATTTCTGAACTTGCTCTTGCTTCTTTTAGGATAACCGCATTAAGTAAAATTTCTGGATTAGGTAAAATATTTATTATACCTTTTAATTCAGCAAGTGCAACTGAGGATTTCACCAATTGCTTTAATATTATTACGGATTCAATAAATTCCTTTTCAGGGGGCAATATGGGTAGATCATTAAATGGTAAATCAGCCTTATCTTTTCTATTCATTTCTTTTTTTGTCATGTAAAGTATTTTTACCTGATAGTATTTTCATGTAAAGATATTAAATATATTTATACATGAAAATGTTTTCATGTATAAATTATTCATTTTTCTAGTTCCAAAGCAATCCGCTCCAAATCCTCCCTCTTCAAGTTCGATAATTCAGACCTTTGGACCACTAAACAGAGTGCCCTTGGATGAACTCAGGGCGAGAAGTGAAGAACGAAAGCGATGTAAGATGCAAATAGTTTGCACTATTCTTGGGATCAAGATCCGTTTTTGGTTGAAGTAAATTAATAAAAACCTTATTATTCTGCGGAAGGTTGTAGAAAAAAAAAGACCTCTATCACTAGAGGTCTCAGTCGTATTTTTCCAAACTTAAATTGAAGTAGTTATTTTTTTTGAGATGCCGCAAACTCCTCTTTTGATACAGTAGGATCTACAAAACGACCCCCACTTGTAATTTTATCACCTTTCCAAAAGAAATATAAATGAACGGGAACTGTACATTTATTTTTTGTAAATCTCCCCGTTCCAGACCACATACCCCAATACAATGTAGCTATACCTCCATCCTTGCCAACAAAAGTTTTTATATTATCGGTTGTTAAACTAATATCACTAAAAAATTGATGATCATTTCGAGTGATTTGCGCAAATCCTACACGACCACCTTTATTTACTTTAGTTGCTCCGTTCTCTTGGTTATTAGCCAATTGATCGCTAAACTTCATCGTATCAGCAACTATTTCATAAACGACGCTTGTGTCATTTTTGACATAGTGTTCAAGTAATTGTCTTACTTTAATTGTTTTTGAGTCTAAAGAAGTCCAAGTACCGGTGTCTTTGTCCTCTGCAGAATTTTCAGCTTTTTTTGTTTCTTGGTTTGTACAAGCAATAAATGATGCTGATACAAGAAAACATAATAATAGTTTTTTCATAAGATTTGGTTAGGAAATAGGGTTAAGCCCATCTCAATGATTAAATAAGTTGTATTTTCACTAAGATAACTAAATTATTGATAATAAAACATTTAGGCCCTTAATTGTTTTTAATAATCCTCAATTTTACGGGTGAAAACCTCAGTCAAAATTGAAATAAAGAAATTTATCCTCGAAATACATCGTCTGCGAAAATCTAAAGCATCAAGTAATTGATGTTTCGAAAAATATAGTTTAAAAAGAGAATAGAATTAACGCTAATCTATGTTATAAAATCCTTAGACAAATTTAAATTTATTAAATGCTGTTCCTTTTTTACTGCACCGTAAGCTTCTTAATAAAACGCTTGTCGTTTACATCAAATTGCAGCATGTACATTCCACTTGGGTAATTCGAAACATCCAAAGTGAACAAAGTGATTCCTGATTGAACTGCCATTTGCTTATTTTCTAGCACTTTTCCTTCCGGACTGATCAGCGTATAGTTCACTTCTGTTGGAATTTGCGATGCAATAGAAAGCGTCACCTCCGTTGCACATGGATTTGGGTGCAAGCTGATGTTGGTTGATTCGACAGCACAATCTGCTTTCAAAGGACCATATATTTTAAAATCTCCATTAAAATCGACTTGCTTTAAACGATAGTATTTTTGTTTACGATTAGCATCGAAATCAATTGCGGAATAATTAATAAGCTCTTGCGAAGACCCAGCTGCAGGAGTCGTTTGAATCATTTCCCAATTCACGGCATCCAAACTTGATTCCAACTGGAAGTAATCACTGTTGTGCTCGGAAGCTGTTTGCCATTTAATTTCAACATCCGCTTGGGAACAATTTGCAAAGAAATAAACCATTTCTACAGGTAATGCTGTAGGACCTTCTGCGACTGTAAAGGGAGAGAACGATCCCGTATAACCAGTAACTGTTAACATATTTGAACCGAATACTGATGTTGCAACTGTTGGTACTTCCCAATTTGATGTTGTTGAAGAATAATGATTCAATTTTGGAGTTACAAAGTTACCATTGGCAACTTCTCCTGCATTCCAGTTAAACACAAAATCAACTCCAGAACCAGCATTTGCATTTGTTTTTGAAATATCCCATGTTCTGTTTAATACCGTTGAAGTAATTGCAGCACCTGTTAAACCTTCCATGAAGGCCCCAACTAAAACGCGTGCAGAAAACACATCACTTGCTCCTGATTTATTCGTAATCGTTACTGGGTTGTATGCAGCATTTCCAATTGGAAATGCAACTGATGAATTGTTTGCCAGTGTTTGAATTAATTTTCCTGTTCCAGATGTTTTAACATAGTTGGTAGCATTCGCTCCATTAATTGTTGTGGCAGTTAAATCATAAATCCCAAGATCAACTTTTCTATTTGCACCATTGAAAGTTAATATGGTGACTGTTTTCGAACCATTTAAAACTAAATCACTTGTTGCATTGGCATTAACTCCTAATGTTGAAATATTTGTTGGTACATATCCACCATTCCAATTTGAGCTAATGGTCCAATCTGTACTTGTAGTTCCAACCCATTCTACGGGGACAACATTGATTGTTTTAGTTGATACACAACCCAAAGCAGAAGTAAATGTTAATGTTGGAGTGCCCGTAGTGACAGCAGTAACAGCGCCTATTGTTGATGTTGTTGCAAAAGCTGTGTTTGACATCACCCACGGATTAGATGCCGCAGCGGTTACAGAAGTTGTATAATTTCCAGCGTGATTTAAGTATAAATAATCGCTTCCTGAGATTGCTGGGTTTTCTGTAATAACCTTTGCAAAATTTGAATTAGAACTACTTGCACATGTTCCTGTTGCGTTCAAATAATAAAAAACAATATTTGCTGTCGAAGTTGGCGCATCATATGTGTTATTAATAGATCCAGAAATAGATGTTGAACCTGTTGTACTTGCACTTGCATTGGAATACCATTGATAAGCCGAAGGAGTTTTACCTGTTCCTCCAAATCTTAATTTTGGAGAAGTCGCTGACAAACACCCATTAGATTCAGGAGCAATAACACTCAAATGATTACCATCTACGAAATTAGAACTTGATCCACTTAGAGAAGTACCGGAAAAAGTACCATTGTTTCCATTCGATGTTTGATCAATAATTGTTAAACCAGTATTAGTTCCTGATGGTACACCTTGGTTAAAGTCATAATAAGCTACTAAACCTGTTTCATTTCCAATTAAAGGATTGTCTAAATTATCCAATAACTCTTGTTGTGTTCTAGCCACATTCCAAATTCTTAATTCATCTAAAGTACCAGATAAAGAATAAGAACCAGATGCATCCATTGAGCCAATAAACTCATTAACAGCTGAAGCATTGGTTAAAGTTACTGCGCCACCACCAACTGCTTTTCCATTTATGTAGAATGTACCAAGTGTACCATTCCCACTAACAACTATAGCAACATGGCTCCAATCACCAACGGTAAGTGCTGTATTTGAACTAATAGCACCAGCACCATCTTCTAGCGTTAAAAATAGATTCGTAGTGTTCCAATGGTTAAATGCAAAAGAGTAACCAGGTGTTCCATGATTTGGATAGTTTTTACTAAAGATCGTATTAATACTATATTTTGGAGTTGCAGGTACCTTAACCCAGGATTCAATAGTGAAATTCCCAGTAAAATTTAAAGATGCATGGTTTCCAATATTTACATAATCACCTACACCATCAAAAGCTAAACCATTATTAATCTTGACAACAGCTAAATTAGAAACTTCAGTACATCCACTATTTGTTACATTAGCTCTAAAAAACTTTGTGCTTGTAACCGCACCTATTTGAGTACTTGTTAATGTTGAACCTGTTGCACCAGAAACATTCGACCAAGTTGAACCATTTGTCGAAAATTGCCATTGTATTGAGCCTGTAGAACCCGTTAGAACAATAGCACTTGCAGTTCCGTTGTAACAAATTAATTCTGTTGAAGAAACAGAACCCGAAACAGGAGCTGCAAAAGGTGCAACAACAGATTGATATTCAAATGGACCAATATCAGTTAGACCAACTCTAGAAAAGCCACGCATATCATTTGATGGAATAGAGATTGATGCATTCGCAACAGATGAACCGTTATTTATTACAATGCTTAATGGATCTGAAATGTCAAAATTTTGAACCCCATTTGTAGATGAATTTAAGCTTAATGTTGATGACAAATAAAGTTGACCTGATCTGCAATTTTGACCGTTTTGTAAGACAAATACTCCGTCAGGTGTGCTACAATTAGCAACAAGATCTAACCATGAAGTGGAAGATATTGTTAAACCTTGACTCAAATATCCTTTTACCCCAAAAATATTGTTGCCATTATCAACATAAGAACCACCGTTAGATGGATCTCTGTGCCCAATATCTCCACCCCAACAATTAAATCTGAAATTATTTGCAATTATATTATTTTTTAAATTTACAATGGAAGACGGATCTCCTGTCCCAATACCGTTGGTTGAAGCATCTGCATTTGTAACTATATTATATGCTATAACTGAATTTGTGATAGTACCCGCACCTCTTCTGTAAAAAACCCCTCCGCCATCAAAATATGCCAAATTTGCAAGTACTTGGTTATATGCAATTGTAGAATTTGTAATCACTAATTTGTCTGACGCACTTGGAGTACCGTCATTACCTGAATAATAGTCACGATTGACCCCACCGCCCATGTTCCAAGCAAAATTATAACTAACTAATGAGTTATTAATTGTTGCCATGCCTCTACAATTCAATCCACCTCCACTAGATCCAGTAGCTCTATTGTAAGATATATCACAACTCTCAATTGTAGCTATCCCATTTACTTGAATACCTCCGCCATCAGTTGTTTTTCCATAACGCATAGTACAATTATTAATTACAACTGTATAACCATAGGTTATTGTAAAAATCCTTCTATTTGCAATATTATCTGCATTTGCTGCTTGAAATATGGTTGAATTAGCTCCTTGACCTTGTATGGTTAAATTTTTAGAAATTGTATACCCTGAAGTTGCAGCATCACCAATCTCATCAACAGCAGTCCAATCAAATGTACCCGTTAAGTTAATTACATCACCTGAAGCTGCAGACATTGTGTAAGCTTTGTGAAAGGTTTTGTAAGGCGCTCCTATTGTACCAGCATTGGCATCACTTCCGGTAGCACTGTTTACATAAATTGTTGCTGCATTAGCTGAGAAAAAACCCAAGAAAAAAAAGACTAAGCATAGCTTCTGAATCGTTTTGAATAAAAAAGAGGCTGGTTCAAGATTAAAAGAACTTAAAAGAGATTTGTTGAAAAATAACAGGAATTGTTCTTTCGCAGAAGTTAATAAATGACCTAATGTAGATTTGTTAAATGTAGTTTTTTTCATAATTTTATTTACCCTTTAATTTTATTTGTCTTCCACACCTTTATAAAAGAAGACAATTGTTCTATGTTATCTAATAAATAAGTTTACATTCAATCTCCTTTGCGTATCATATCTCAAGAACTGAAAAATATTAAATACTGTTTTTAAAGGAGTTAGATGATTTACTTAATAACTGCTTTTTTAATTAAAACTCCTTTACTGTGATGCATGTGCAAGGCATAAATTCCTGATGCAAAGCCTTCCAGATCAATATAATGTAAGGATGTTCCTCCCGAATTAGAAATTGATTTACGAGCAACTTCTTTTCCATCCATTTGGTAGATTCGAACATCAATTTCTTGACTATTTTCTGAATCAATTTTTAATGTAAATAGACCATCATTTGGATTAGGTATAATTACAACCTGGAAGGCATTATTTGTTGCACAATCGCTAGATACTGGACCAAATGTTTCACTTTTTCCATCTATATCAAGTTGTTCTAGGCGATAATAGGTCAATGCTCTTGCGACCAAGGCAGTATCTATGAACGAGTAGTTGAGTATGCTGGTGGAATTCCCTGCTGCGGTAACTTCTCCTAGTTTTTCCCATTTTGTGCCTTCAAAACTTCTTTCCACTACAAAATGACTTGTGTTGTGTTCTGAAGCTGTTTGCCATTCAATTTTTGTTTCATTGGAGATGCAATTTGCATTAAAAGAAATGAGTTCAACTGGTAAAGCATAGTCTCCTTCACTGATCGCAAAAGGTGAGAAAGTGCCTGAATATGCTGTATGTGACATACCTTTTATTATGGTTCCACTTGGAGTTTGAGATGTTCCAGCCGCAAATGCCCATGTTGAAGAATGGTGATTTAGTTTATAACTCGTAAATGTTCCCACCTCTTGACTTAATTTCCAACCAAAAAGAAAATCAACTCCTGAACCACCATTTGGGTTTGTTTTTGAAATGTCCCAAGTAGTTTTTACATGAGGTGTTGTAATTAATGGACCAGTTGTTCCGTTTAAAAAGACTGAATCCAACACTAAAACAGAAAAATTATCTGAAGCTCCTGTATTGTTTTTTATTGTGACAGGATTATAAATTGCTCGACCAACTGGGAATATTAAATTTGAGCCATTCGGAATGTTTCTGAACACTTTTCCAGTTCCATTGGTTTTGAAATAGCTTGTGTCACCACTGGTAATTAAAGAAATATCAGGTCCTAATGTAAGGTTATTTGAACCCAAAACAGGCTTGCCACCTAGGGATAAAGCACCACTTGTATAAATCGACATATGGTCTCTTAAAGAGAAGCCATTTGATGAAATTGCACTTGTGTGATTACTCGTGCCAATTTGAATTGTGGAGCAGCCATCTGTTAAATTAGTAGTGAAATATGAAGTTGGCAATTGTAATGATCCATTGGCTCCAGCAAGTCCTATTGAATTAGATAAGTTTTGTGTTGCTATAATGAGCAAACCGGAAGTAGTAACTGTTTTATTGGAAGCAAAGTTCAGAGTATTTCCGAATAGACTGATAGTAGATCCAGCGGATGAAGCAATGTTTTGATTCACGGCTAAAGTGCCACCATAAACAGTGATCGGCCCATTGATCGAAGTTGTATTTGCAAATGTAATATCTGCCGAATTGCTTGGTTTTCCAATGGTAAGTCCTGTGATCGTATTTGCAATAGACATGCTCGTTATTGGAAAGGTTAATGCACTCGTAAACGAATTAGAAGTTGGTTCAATAGTTACCTTTCCATTCGTTAAAACAGAGCTTGTTCCGCTAATAGAAAAATTATTACCTCTTA
>CANJQZ010000091.1 GCA_947476515.1 Flavobacteriales bacterium | reverse complement strand
TTTTTTAATTAATTTGGGTAGGTCATTGCCCATTTCTCGATGATCTTTTAAAGGAACTAGCACTTGCATTTCAAGCGTTGGAACCTGTCCATCATACATTAATGTAGGAGAGAAACTTACATTTAATAAGGAGGGTGCATTCCGAAAAGCGGTGCGCCCGTATACTCCACGACTCAGCTTTTTTCGATCTGTGAAGGCGAAAGCTACTTGGTGACAAGAAGCGCAAGAAATGGAATTGTTGATAGACAAGCGTTTGTCAAAAAATAACTTTTTTCCTAAGGCTATGGCTTCCAATGAAGCATTTGTGCGGGTTGAAATTGCGTATTTTTTTCCAGGATGACAAGATTGAAAGCAAAGGGAGAGGCCAATTAAAAAGGCACCTATTGAGTATAAATACTTTAATTTTTTCATCTCCGCTTATACCTTTCTGGCAATGTAGAGCATTTCATCTTGTGAGATACAAAAAGAAGCAATTTGTTCGCTGCTGTAATGCTGTTTAATGTCAAATACATCAACTTGAAATCCTGCTTTCTCTAACCATTGTGGATAATCCCTGCCAAACAATCGCACATGATCATATTGCCAGAAATGGATTTCTCTTTGTTCGGGAGAAGTAATACTTGCATCTTCATAAGTTAACTCGCGACTCATATCTTGAGGAACTTGCATAATTGCCCAAGCTCCTGGCTTCATTACTCTATAGAATTCTTTCATGCATTTTATCGGATCATCAACATGCTCCATCACATGATTGCAAAATAAAACATCAAAACGATTGGATTCTAATGGAATATCATGAACATCAAAATGCATGTCTGCAATCGGAGACATTAAATCTGCCGTGAGATACTCTAAGTTTTTTTGCTTTTTAAATTTATGAAGAAAACATTGTTCCGGAGCAATATGAAGTACTGATAATTTTTCGGCAGTGAAAAAATTAGATTCTTTGGTTAGATAAAGCCACATCAATCGGTGTCTTTCAAGGGTTAAATCATAAGGACAAAGAACATTTTCTCTGTGTGCTACATTAGAACCGTAGGACAAAAATTTAGAAAATGATTTTTCACAAACTGGACATTTTACTTTATCGCCTTTATACAATAAGGGTGCAAATACTTTAAAGATATAACTCAAACGAATGAGCATAGGTCTTGGAAGCTTATTGATTAAAAACTTGTATAATTTTTTCACAGCGTAAATTTAACGAAAAAGAGCGGAGATTGTTTAAATTGATTTGATTCGACTTGAACAAATTCGCCAATCACGATTTACTAGTATCTTTATCAAAAAAATAAAATGAAAAAAAGAAATACAGTAAGGTTTGACCTTTTAATGTGTTTACTAATAATTTCGAATTTGACAAGCGCACAAATGAATCCAAAACCAAAAGCTACCAAAATACCACATACATTAACCACGCACAATCATCAAAGAGTAGATAATTATTTTTGGATGAGAGATCGTGATAGCAAGGAAGTTTTAGACTATTTGGGTGCTGAGAATAATTTTTCGAAAGACTATTTCGCACCGCTATCACCCTTGGTTGATTCTTTAATGCATGAATTTGATCATAGAATTAATCCTAATGAAATAAGTGCGCCCTTTATTTTAAATAAGAAAACCTATCAAGTGAAAAATAAAGCTGGACTAGATTACCAGCAAATATTTGAAGTTAAAGGCGTTTTTTCACATCTATTTTTTGATGAAAATCAAAGAGCGCAAGGACATTCCTTCTATGAATTATCTGATTGGGTCCCATCTCCTGATAATTCCATCCTAGCAGTTTGTGAGGACTTTGTTGGGCGCAGGAAATACGATGTTCATTTTCGAGAAGAGAAAAATGGAAATTATTTAAAGGATGTCATCAAAGGGACTAGTGGACATATAGTTTGGGGCAACGACAACAAAACCATTTTTTATATCAAAAAGGACCCCACTACACTTCGTGAGTATCAAGTATATCGACATGTACTAGGAACAGACAGTAAAAAAGATGTGCTGATTTATGAAGAATTAGACGATAAGTTTAGTGTTGATATAGAAAAATCACTTACTCAAAAATTCATCTTCATCAATACTTATAGTTCAACATGCAATGAGGTTTTATACATTGACGCATCTGCACCTGAGGCAAAGCCCTTAGTATTCATGAAACGCAGTGAGGGACATTTGTATGAAATAGGAGATCATTTAGAGGGGTTTTATATTCTAAGCAATTCCAATGCACCCAATAAAAAAGTCATGTTCTCCACTCAAATACCTCATCAGATCTCAGATTGTAAAGAATATATTCCAAATCATTCAGAAGTAATGATTGAAAGTATTACGGTATTTAAAAATCATATTGTGTTAGAACAAAGAGAAAATGGATTACTTAAACTCAAGATAAAAACAATAACAACAGGAGCAGAATCCTACATTGATTTCAAAGAGGAAACTTACTTTGTTGGATTAGGTTTAAATGATGATTACAACGCTGATGTTCTTTTTTACAGTTATAATTCCTTAACCACTCCAGCAAGTATTTACCAATATAATTTTAATGGCGGAAACTCAAAGCTGTGGTATCAGAAACAGCTATTAGATCCCTTATTTAGCTCTGACAATTATGAATCCAAAAGAATTTGGGCGCAAGCCAATGACGGAACTAAAATTCCGATAAGTATTGTCTACAAAAAGGGAACGGATTTAAGTACTGCTCCGTGTTTATTATACGGATATGGTTCCTATGGATATACCTACCCTGATGTTTTTAGTGCAACGCGACTGAGTTTGTTAGATCGTGGATTCGTATATGCCATTGCGCACATAAGAGGCAGTAAATACATGGGTGAAGCATGGTATGAAAACGGTAAATTTTTAAAGAAAATAAATACCTTCACTGACTTCATCAATGCAGCAGAATATATGGGTCAAATGGGGTATTGTGATCAGGATAAAATATTTGCTCAAGGAGGAAGTGCGGGGGGATTACTTATGGGAGCGATTAGTAATATGGCTCCATATTTATGGAAAGGAGTTGTCAGTCAAGTTCCTTTTGTCGATGTCCTTACTACTATGTTAGATGAATCAATTCCATTGACAAGTGTTGAATGGGAAGAATGGGGAAATCCAAATAATCCAGATTTCTATACCTATTTACTCCATTATTCGCCTTACGACAATATCAAAAAGATGCCATATCCAGCGATGTATATTACTACAGGGTATCATGATTCTCAAGTTCAATATTGGGAGCCTATGAAATATGTAGCAAAATTAAGAGACCTTAAAACAGACGATCAACCATTAGTTTTTGAATGTAATATGGAAGCAGGACATGGTGGAGGATCCGGAAGAACGAGTGAAAGATTAGAAATAGCAAAAGTATATGCGTTTATTTTGGATTTGGAAGGGATTACTAAGTAGCCTTTTTCTTCTTATTGGTTCAACTTTTATTTTTGCTCAAGACAATGAAGCGTATATAGAAGAATTTCGTGACTCCAAGGTCGCCTATTCAGATATTGGATTTAGTTCAGCTCCTTTTAATTTGTCCTATCCTTATAGCATTGGAATCAATAAAGTAAAATTCAAAAACAATTACCAGCCTTTTCTAGGATTGGCTTTTGCATACAAGTGGTTTTCATTTCGTTTTGCTTTTCCAGTGCTATCAAATGCACGACCTACTATTGATTTTGGAACTACAAGACAATACAATTTAGGATTTGATTATACCCACAAAAAACTATATTTCGATGTAGAATTTAAATATCTTTTGGGTTATTCCATTCAAGATTCATACGCCTGGGATTCTACCACAAGTTTAGTTCACCCCAATACCATCAGACCCAATAATGAATCTTCCAACTTATCTATAAATAATTGGTATTTTCATAATAAAAACTTTAAAATGAGTGCTTTACAAGGAAAAAGGGCTCATTTTAAGAAAGAGGTACAGACATGGTATATTAAAGGAACCTTTAATGTTTTTGGGATTAACAATAATGGACATAGCATTTTACCTCAGCAACTTCAAGATCCAAATAATTCAAAGACAAGTGCAAGTACTTATTCCTCGATAGATTTTGGAGCAGTTCCGGGATACGCATACGCCAACAGGATAAAGAATTGGCAATTTTCAGGCTGGATAGGTGTTGGAGCTGTGGTGCAAGCAAAAGTATACACTTTTCAAAATAATACCAATGGTTATTTGGGGTTAGCACCGCGCTACGATATCAGATTCATCACAGGTTACTCCAATTCAGACTATTTTATTTATTTCGTAACTGATTTTGACAATAAATCAATCCGGTTTAACGACTTAGTTTATAGGCAATACTATTACAGCTTAAAACTTGTGGGAGGAATTCGATTTGATCATCCAAAAGTTAAGATATCAAAAGAAAAAAAACAACTTTAAGAAAGTTATTCGATATTCAAATTATCAAGAATGGAGTCATCAACAATATTGGGAAGGGTAACTTGAAGTAAAGGCTCAGCATCCATGGCGCGTTTAATAGCAAAAGTTGCATTTTCATTCCTTGCCCAATTGCGTCTAGCAATACCATTATTAACATCCCAATGCAACATCATGTGTAGATTTCTATCGGCAGAAAGGGAGCCGTCCAAAAGCATTCCAAAGCCACCATTGATGACTTCACCCCAGCCTACTCCACCACCATTGTGAATGGAAACCCAAGTTGCGCCTCTAAAACTATCGCCTATCACATTCTGGATGGCCATATCTGCGGTAAATCTTGATCCATCATAAATATTGGAGGTTTCTCTAAACGGAGAATCTGTCCCAGATACATCATGATGGTCTCTCCCCAGAACCACTGGTCCAATTAGTCCTTGTTTGATTGCTAGATTAAAAGCTGCAGCAATTTTCATTCTACCCTCAGCATCTGCGTAGAGAATTCTTGCTTGAGAACCTACAACTAATTTATTGGCTTGTGCACCTTTAATCCATTGAATATTATCTGCCATTTGCTGTTGAATTTCAGCTGGACTTTCCAGCATCATTACTTCCAAAACTTGGCAGGCAATTTCATCTGTTTTTTCCAAATCCTTTGGGTCTCCAGAAGCACAAACCCATCTAAAAGGTCCAAATCCATAATCAAAACATAAAGGACCTAAAATATCTTGAACATAAGAAGGATATTTAAAGTCTATTCCATTTTTTGCCATTACATCTGCACCAGCTCGAGATGATTCTAATAAGAACGCATTACCATAATCAAAGAAATAGGTGCCATTTTTAGAGTTCTTATTCACTGCATCAGCATGTCTTCTCAAACTTTTATAAACTGCAGCTTTAAATTCAACCGGTGATTCGGCCATCATGGTATTGGCCTCTTCAAAACTCATTCCAACTGGATAGTAACCACCTGCAAATGGATTGTGCAAAGAGGTTTGATCGGACCCTAAATCAATTTTAATTCCCTCGCGATCAAAAGCTTCCCAAACATCTATTATATTTCCTAAATAGGCAATGGAAACAACTTCTTCAGTTTTCTTTGCAAGTTTAACCCTTTCACATAAAATATGAATGTCAGAAATCACTTCATCTACCCATCCTTGTGAGTAACGCGTATGCACTGCTTTCGGATTAACCTCAGCGGTTACACTAATGACACCTGCAATATTTCCTGCCTTGGGTTGAGCTCCTGACATGCCGCCTAATCCTGAGGTAACGAATAACTTTCCTTTAATATCTTCTCTGGTTTTTGCAATTCTTCGAAGTGCATTAAGAACAGTAATGGTGGTTCCATGAACTATTCCTTGCGGACCAATATACATGAAAGAACCAGCGGTCATTTGACCATATTGAGTAACTCCTAAGGCATTGAATTTTTCCCAATCATCGGGTTGACTATAATTAGGGATCATCATTCCATTGGTAACTACTACCCGAGGGGCATTGATGTGAGATGGAAATAAACCCATTGGATGCCCGGAATACATTACTAATGTTTGTTCTTCCGTCATCTCTGCAAGGTATTTCATTGTCAAAAGATATTGAATCCAATTTTGAAATACAGCACCATTGCCACCATAAGTAATGAGTTCATGAGGATGTTGTGCTACAGCTGGATTTAGATTATTCTGAATCATCAACATAATCGCTTTTGCTTGTGCACATGCGCCTGGATATTCGTCTATTGGTCGCGCAAACATTTCATAATCTGGACGAAAACGATGCATATAAATCCTACCAAAGATCTTCAATTCAGATAAAAATTCAGGTGCTAAAACCGCATGATGTTCCTTGGGGAAATATCTAAGAGCATTTTGAACAGCCAATCTTTTTTCAACAAGAGAAAGTACATCCTTACGCTTTGGAGCATGATTTACTGATGGATTATACGGTTTAGGAGCAGGGAGTTGAGCAGGAATCCCCTCTAATATTGCGGCTTGAAATGTGGTCATTTTACTAAAAATAAAGTGCAAATTTAACGAATCAATTTTATCAATAAGCAATTATAAACAGGCTTATTGAGCAGTACCAATTAAAAACAAAACAGGGATTTTAGTTAAATCAAAAGTTTTTTCTTTCCAATCGGCTACGGACATTGTTTGAATTCTCTGCCCTGAAGTCGTTAGGTTGGATGCAATACACAATTGGGTGATATCAGCACATCCACTAAGTATATCTTCTAAAACATGCATATTTCGGTAAGGAGTGTCCATGAAAATATGCGTAACACCAGTTCTCCGTGTATCCATTTCCATATCCTTCAACTTCTTCATTCTGTCTTTTCGTTCTTTGGGTAAGTAGCCATGAAAAGTGAAATTTTGACCTGAAAAACCACTTCCAATCAATCCTAATAGAATAGAAGAAGGGCCGACTAATGGAACCACTTCAATATTTTGACTGTGTGCTAAATACACTAGATCTGCCCCTGGATCAGCAATACCGGCGCAACCAGCCTCAGAAATAATACCGACGTTCTCACCATTAGTGAGCAAGAGTAATATATTCATCAACTCACTTTCTTTTGTTTTACGGGTAATTATAGTGAATTGACTGTCATCAATTGGGAATTCTCTATCCATTTTCCTCAGTAAGCGGCGAGCTGATTTTATTTCTTCTACAGCAAAAAAGCGCAATGAAGTCGCAATTTTAATTACCTCTGCAGGGATAATATCGAGCACTGATTCCCCACCTAGAGTATTAGGAATTAAATATAATTTACCTGTTTTTATCATCTAATATTTTGTTTTTTATGGCTTCAGTTGCCTGGTCAAGTAGTTCATATACTTCTTTGAATGCATCCATTCCATCAAAATAAGGATCCGGAACATCAAGATCTTCGTTGGGTGAAATTTCATTCAGGATCAAAAGTACTTTTTGTTTGTCTCTTTCGTGTCTTGCTTTGGATATAATTTCTTTATAATTTGCTTTATCCATCGCATAAATTAAATCAAAATCTTCAAAATCCTGAGTCGAAAATTGACGGGCTTTTAAATCATTTATGGGAGTTCCTTGTATCTTTCCTGTTTGAACCATT
>CANJQZ010000090.1 GCA_947476515.1 Flavobacteriales bacterium | reverse complement strand
TTATGAAATTGTTCGTGATGTAGAAATCGCCCGTTACATTACTCCTTATGGAATAAATTTTGATTTGGGTCCAAATGGTTTTTCATGGATTTATGATGTAACGGATTATCAGCAATATCTAAAAAATACAGTAGATCTTGCTGCTCATAATACACAAGAATTACTCGATTTGCGCTTTGCCTTTATTCAAGGAATACCTCCAAGAGATTTACATAAAAGAGAACCGATTTGGTCTGATTTTAGATCTTATAATTATGGAAATATGTCCAATGACGTGGTACTTCAAGCTACTCCTGTGGTGCTCTCTGATACTTCTTCTATGTTTAAAATTAAAACTAGAATGTCAGGACATGGTCAAGTGGGTAATGGTGCTTGTTGTGAATGGGTTCCTAATGATCACCAAATAAAAATAGATGGAGTCCCAAGATTCAATTGGAATTTATGGCAAACAACTGATTGTGGCGACAATCCAAATATTGGACAAGGTGGAACATGGCCTTATGCTCGTGAAGGATGGTGTCCAGGTGATAAAGTGAAAGAACATGAGTTTGAATTGACTCCTTATGTTTCTCCCGGTGACACGGTAATGATTGATTATAGTGTTAATGCAGCACCTATCGATGATCAAGGTCAAACAGGTGGTAATTATATTGCTGCTTACGATTTAATTTCTTATTCAGCACCAAATCATCAAGTAGACGCTGCTATTTTAGAGGTGTTAAATCCAAATAATTGGGAGTATTATAGTAAGTACAATCCAACTTGTTCTAATCCTAGAGTGATCTTAAAGAATACAGGGGCTCAAGCCTTAACTTCTTGTAAAATTAGATGTTGGGTGACTTATGGTGTGGAAATTGAATACGACTGGACTGGTAACTTGGCTTTTTTAGAAGAGGAGATGGTCGAAATTCCAGTTACTTATGATGAATTTTGGATGGATCAAGATTCTAACAAAACTTTCACTGCTTATGTATGTAATGTAAATGGTGGTTCAGGTAATGATGAGTACAATCAAAACAGTGTTAAACAAACTAAATTCGATGCCCCTGAGCGCATTGCAGGTCCTTTCTATGTTTGGTTGACCACCAATAATAAAGCCGTTGAAAATAAATACCGTTTGATTGATACAGATGGCAATATTTTGTTCGAACGAAATAACATGAGCAATACCACTCAATATAAGGACACCTTTGATTTAGCTCCTGGTTGCTACAGTATTATTATTGAAGATACAGATAGTGATGGTCTTTCTTTCTGGTATTCTTCTCAAGTGGAAGGCGAAACAGCTGGTCAAATGCGCTTGCGATTAGTAGGAGGGAGCTACATTGAATTTTTCCCGGGTGATTTTGGTCGCTACCATCGTTATGACTTCTCTATTGGATTCGGAGTAGGTATTGATGAAAATAAACTGGATCATGAAATTGCAATTTTCCCAAATCCTACCTCTGGTGAGGCAACCATTGAAGTGAGTGGTTCTGTGAATTTTGATTCAAATCTAGAAATATATGACCTTATGGGTAGAAAAGTTCTTGCTGAAAAAATGAATGCAAATGCTTTCTTCGCTGAATCTCATGTAGATTTATCAGCCCTGCAAAAAGGAACTTATGTAGTGAAGATTTTAACCAATCAAAGGGTATACACGAAGGAGCTAATTAAGCAATAAACCTCTTGTCTTTTTGGACGGGTATTGATTAGGTTCTGAAAACAGAGGCAGGTTCTAATTTTGTAATTCTTCGAATGGCAAACAAGGTTCCCGAAATGGAAATCGTTGCAGTGATTAGGAAGAAAATTACTTTAGTGACAGGGTGGAAAGTGAATAGTGTTCCTGCATTGGCAATTCCATTCCTGAAGCCTTCTATCAGCGCGTAGCCAATCAAAAATCCAATGATCGAATAAATGACGGCCTGCATTAAAATAAGTTTTCTAATGTACCCATTGGTAGCACCAATTGCTTTCAAGGTTCCGTAATCTTTTATCCTGTCAATTGCAGCCGAATAAAGTGTCAAACCAATGATGATAAATCCTGAAATCAAAGCGAAAATGATTAATGTCCCAAAAGAAAAGGCAATCCCACTCGATTTCAGAACCGTAATTACCGTTTCCCATCTAAAATCATTTGGCATCCATGCCTTAACACCAGGAATATTGGCATTGATATAATTTACAACTTCTTGCATTTGTTTTGAATCATCTACCTCTACTAAAAATGCTGATGTTTTATTTTTGGATACATTACCTAGGAATCTTGCTCGTTCTATGGTAGTATACGCAAATAATCCACCTCCAAAAGCTCTTGCGCCCTTTGTGATTGCAGCGATATAAACTTGCTTGCCATTAATTTCAAAATAATCTCCCATTTCAGGATTGCCTAAAGCCTTTCGATCGAAAAAATCAACGGTAACCGCTCCCTCAGCTATTAAATCTGATTGTTTTCCATCCACGATTAAATCTTTTTGGATGCCTGCCATTGTGGGTAAATTTAGCCCCACAACGCTCATGCCTGCTGTTGTTCCATCAGAAAATCTTGATGCTCCAGACGCCATTACTATAGGATGTGCCTTTTTTACATAAGGTAAGCTTTCAATTTCATGCCCCAAACGAATATCAATAGGTGCTAAGGCATTAACATTGGTAGTTTTGTTGTCTGTTACCCATACATATCCATCATTTACACGAACCATGTAACACATAGCATTCGTCAAAAAGGTGAATATTCCAGTTTGTTGTCCAATTAAAAATATAGAAATGATAACCCCAAACAAAGCTCCGATGCTCTTAGGTTTATCAAACTTCATGAATTTTAATGCGGTGAACAGTAGTTGCATTTTATAGTTTTATGATGCATTCAACACGACTTCCTATCAACACAGTTTCAGGACGATCTAATCTTACTCTTACTTCTCGAACGCGTCTGTCTTCTAGGTTATCTGCTTTGTCGCTGAATATAGATTTTTTAGAAAGATAAGGAGAACAATAAATAATTTTACCTGTACTCAAACGATCTCTTGTACCTTGTTTTGCAATGGTAACATTCATACCATTTCTAACATCCATAGCGTATAATTCATCCACTTCTGTAATGGCAATCAATCCGCCACTTGGAGCGAAATCACCAATTTTCGCACCCGGTGCAAGAGCTTGTCCTGGTTTAACTTCAATGCTTAACAACATCCCGTCCTCTGGAGCATAAATCTTTTTCTTGTTTTTTAGTTGACTGAAATAATTTGATTCCGCACTCAATTCGCCTAAACTTGCTATCGCTTCTCGCACATCTGCCTGCGCTATGATGATATCAGCTCTAAGGTTATTGTAGGCAGTTTCAGAATCAATTGCATTTTTTTCTGGTCCAGCTTTCGCGTCGGCTAAAGCACGATCTCTTTTCATGTTAACTTCTGCAGCTTTTAATTTAATGTTGAGTGCTTCTATTTTAGCTTGTAAGCTTTTCACCTTTTCATTTCGTGCAGTTACTTTAGAGGTGCTCTGTGTTACTTGAGCATTCTCGGCACTTTCATCCATTTCTAGTAAAAGCTGACCTTTCTTTACCATTTGACCTTCTACAACTAGTATGCGTGTGATTTTACCAGCTAATTCACTTCCTAAAGGATAGATTTTACTCGCGGGTTCGATGCGAGCAATTCCAACCAATTCATTAATTTTTTCAATTTTATAATCGGATAGTTTCTTTTCTGTCGGTTCTTTTTTACCTCCGCAAGACGCTAAAAGCAAAAGTATAATTAAAGATGGGTGTGTTATTTTCATTTTATACAAGTGTAAAGGCATTGGTTAATTCATTTTTCTTTATTTCTGTGGCAAATCCATTTTCAACCTTAATGACACGGTCTGCATAATTTAATAAGCGTGGATCATGGGTAACTACGCAAACACTTTTGCCAGATTTAGATAGCGATACAAGTTCCTCCATTATCGTTGCTATGGAGGATGCGTCTAGTGAAGCAGTGGGTTCGTCGCACAAAATTAATTTTGGATCGGTTACCAATGCTCTGGCTATTGCCACTCGTTGTTGTTGACCTCCAGAAAGTTGTTTGGGTAAACTCTTTTTTCGATCCAACATTCCAACTAAATTGAGTGCTGCTTCAGCTTGTGTTTTTGCGTCCTTAGCATTTATTTTCTTTAATTGTAAGGGCATCATCACATTGTCCAAGGCATTGAGAGGTGTAATCAAATTGAAGCTTTGGAAAACAAATCCTATGGTATTGAGTCTTAAATGAGCAAGTTGTTTTTGATTCATGTCATTGACCAATTGGTCGTTGACAAATAATTTTCCTTGCGAGGGATATATAACACAGCCTAATAGAGACAGAAGGGTAGTTTTGCCCGATCCAGAAGGACCAATAATTAAGGTTAATTCTCCAGTGTTAATAGATAAATCAAGCGGCTGTAAGGCTATTATTGTTTGATCACCAACTTGATATTCTTTTCCTACACCTTTTAATTCGGCAATCATTTATGCTTATTTATTTTATTAAACAATTATAATGCTTTTTTGTTTATCGTTTTATTTTTTTTGAACGCTTAAACTAATATTTTCTAATAATTCTATTTGTTCTTCCTGAATGTCTAGCAAGTCTTTTTGTTGATGCAAAATTAAATGATCTATTTTCTCATGTAATGTTCTGATTTCTAATTCTGATTTTAAATTGATCATATAATCCATTTTTGCGCGCTCTCTATCTTTTTCTTCTTGCCTGTTTTGACTCATCATGATAATTGGAGCTTGCAATGCAGCTATACAAGATAAAATCAGGTTAAGTAAAATAAATGGATAGGGATCGAATCCTTTATTGCTTAAAAAATAAAAATTACAGATAATCCAAATAACTAAAAATACTCCGAAGGAACTGATGAAGGTCCAACTTCCGCCAAAACTAGCTACTTTGTCGGCTAATTTTTGTCCAAGGGTTAATGGTTTTTGGTCTTCTATTTTAGTTTTTTTATTTATACTAGTTTCATTGGTCATGGTCTTGATTACTGTTTTTTCTAAATCACTCAATTCGCCCAATTGACTTTCTAATTTATCTGTTATGTATTTCTCCCTGTAATACTGAAGTTCTTCTATAGAAATAACAAAATCTTTTTCTAATTCAGGATGGTCAACTCTTATTAAATCAATCAACGCATGTCTCATAGTCACAGAGAAAACTTTTTCGTTCATTGGAAAAGTCTTTTGAGATAGATCACTAAGAAAGGTTTTCATAATCGAATTTTAATTCAAAGTTAAACTTTTATTCTCCACGGAATTTTATCATAGTACAATTCACATCTTTCCTCCTTATATTTATAGTATGAATACAAAATCAGAAATCGTACAAAATTGGCTTCCACGCTATACAGGTGAAAAAATTGAGAATTTTGGAAAGTATATTTTACTGACTAATTTCAGTAATTATGTAAATCTTTTTGCACAATGGAACGATGTTCCTGTAGTTGGAAATGACAAACCTATGCAATGTGCTACCGCTGGCAATATTAGCATCATCAATTTTGGCATGGGAAGTCCTTCCGCAGCGACTATTATGGATTTACTTACCGCAATAGAACCTGAGGCAGTATTATTTTTAGGTAAATGCGGTGGTCTGAAAAAACGAAATAAGTTAGGAGATTTGATTCTTCCTATTGCTGCCATTCGGGGTGAAGGTACAAGCAATGATTATTTTCCAATGGAGGTTCCCGCCTTACCAGCATTCTCACTTCAGAAAGCAGTTTCAACAACCATTAGAGATTGCAATGTCGATTATTGGACAGGTACAGTCTATACTACCAATAGAAGAGTTTGGGAACATGACGAGGAATTTAAAAATTATCTCCTGAAAATAAGAGCCTATGCTATTGATATGGAGACTGCTACAATTTTCACCGTTGGGTTTTATAACAAAATTCCAACCGGAGCTTTACTTTTAGTAAGCGATCAACCCATGGTTCCGGATGGTGTGAAAACGGAAGAAAGTGATAAGGTAGTTACCAGTAAATTTGTGGAAAATCATTTAAAAATTGGAATCAATTCTTTAAATCAACTCATAGATGATGGGCTTACTGTGCGCCACCTAAGGTTTTAATGAATTTAAAAAATTAAAAAGAATCTTTTTGAATTTCAGCGACAATTTCAGGATTTAGTAAAGTCGAAATGTCTCCAAAATTGGTAAAATCACCCTCGGCAATTTTTCTTAAAATCCTTCGCATTATTTTACCTGATCGTGTTTTTGGCAGTCCAGTTGTAAATTGAATTTTATCTAATTTTGCAATGGGTCCAATTTGTTCTGTTATAATTTGATTGATTTCTTTGCGCAACTGATCAAGATTAGGATGTTCTTCTTTCAAAGTAACAAAACCATAGAGTGCATTTCCTTTAATATCATGTGGGAAGCCTACAATCGCAGATTCTGCTACAAATAGATGATCGTTTATGGCCTCCTCAATTGGACCTGTTCCTAAATTATGTCCAGATACTATAATTACATCATCTACTCTTCCCGTAATTCTGTAGTAGCCGTCCTCATCGCGTAAGGCTCCGTCTCCAGTGAAATAGTAACCTGGAAATGCAGTAAAATAAGTGTCTTTATAGCGTTGATGATCACCCCAAATGGTTCTCGCTATGGATGGCCAAGGCTCTTTAATGCATAAACTGCCACTTACATCATTTCCGATAATTTCGTTTTTGGATTCATCCATCAGAGCAACTTGTATTCCTGGCAAAGGCAAGGTAGCAAAAGCAGGTTTTAATTTTGTTATGTTAGGAAGTGGTGAAATGAGTATTCCTCCTGTCTCAGTCTGCCACCAAGTATCTACAAGAGGACAATTTCCCTTTCCGATGTTCTCGTGATACCAATACCACGCTTCATCATTGATGGGTTCTCCAACAGAGCCTATAATGCGTAAACTTTTTAAACTGTATTTTTCCACCCATGATAAGGATTCTTTGGCAAGCGAACGAATAGCAGTAGGGGCAGTGTACAAATGACTGACATGATGTTTATCAATGACTTCCCAAAAGCGTCCGAAATCTGGATGCGAAGGAATTCCTTCAAAAAGTACAGTGGTTGCTCCATTTAATAAAGCGCCATACACCAGGTAGGAATGCCCTGTAATCCAACCTATATCAGCGGTGCACCAAAAGATATCTTTATCTTGATAATCAAAAACATTTTGAAAGGTATAAGCTGTATAAACCATGTATCCTCCAGTGGTGTGCAGCATTCCTTTCGGCTTTCCGGTAGATCCAGAGGTGTAAAGTATGAATAAAGGGTCTTCAGAGTCCATGGGTTCAGCCTTACAAATGGAACTTACTTTTTGTAATGCATCTTCTAAGTAGACATCACGACCAGTTAGCATGTTTATGGAAGTAAAAGTTCGTTTTACAACTAGAGCACTTGTGATGGTTGGACAAGTAAGTAGCGCCTCATCAACTATTGATTTGAGGTCAATCGATTTGGCACCTCTAAATCCACCATCAGCGGTAATGATCATTTTACAGGAGCAATCTTGAATGCGAGTAGCCAGTGCGTTGGCTGAAAATCCGGCAAAAACAACTGAATGTATAGCACCAATTCTTGCACAAGCCA
>CANJQZ010000089.1 GCA_947476515.1 Flavobacteriales bacterium | reverse complement strand
TTAAATTGAAATCCCAAGTTGCAAAAGATATATTTGAATTTATTTTAAAATTGGAGAAATGAAAATAGCTTTTCTGGTCTTAATGGTTTTTTTAATAGGTGCAATTAAGGCACAAGAACTCAATTGTCAAGTTACTATTATTACAGAAGCCAAATTGGAGGTGAATAGTACGGAGCAAGATGCCTTGACTCAGTTAAAACAAACCGTTACTGATTTAATGAATAATACCCAATGGACTAAAGACAAGTTCAAAATCGAGGAGCGCATCAATTGTAATATTCAATTTCAAATTAATAAAATTCCTAGTCCAGGAACCTTTTCTGGATCTATTCAAATTCAGTCGTCACGACCTTCATTCAATTCTTCTTACAATACTGTATTATTGAATTATCAAGATGATGATGTGGTATTTGCTTATTCAAGGAATTCCATGTTGATCTATGCTCCAAATCAATTTCGGGATAATCTTTCTTCTATCTTAGCATTTTATGCTTACTTCATAATCGGTATGGATTATGACTCCTTCTCTTTAAAAGGTGGAACTCCTTATTTCAATGAAGCACAACAAATTGTAAGCAACGCTCAAAGTTCTAATATGATTGGTTGGAAATCAAATGAACAAGGGAAAAGAAATCGTTATTGGTTGGTAGATAATATTTTGCAAACAGCTTTCGAACCTTTAAGAGAATGTAATTATAGCTACCATAGAAAAGGTATAGATCAACTAGGGGGTGACAAAGTGAAAGCTAGAAAAGCTATCTATGATGCCTTAGGAAAATTACAACCTGTAGCTCAATCGCGTCCAAATAATTTAAATGTCCTGAGTTTTTTATCTTCTAAGAGAAATGAAATTAAGAATCTAGTTTCAGATGCTGATTTAAAAGAGAAAACAGATTTTGTGAATTTGCTTAAGAAACTAGATCCAGCGAATACTTCAAAATATCAAGAAATTCTCAACTAAATGATTCAACTACTGCGCATCGATAATTTTGTCTTAATCGATCGGGTAGAAATATCACTCGATAAAGGTTTTACCGTTATTACAGGTGAAACAGGTTCTGGAAAATCAATTTTATTAAATGCACTCAATTTACTCATAGGCGAAAGAGCTGATTTTTCTGTAATAGGTCCTCGCTCCAATAAATCCATTGTCGAAGCTGTAGCTCAAATGGAGGATCGCTTAATTCCTTTTTTTACAATCAATGATCTAGATGTGCAAAAAGAAGTTATCCTGAGAAGAGAAATTGTGAAAGATGGAAAATCTAGAGCCTTCATTAATGATACTCCCGTTTCCTTGTCTTTATTAAAAACTTTGAGTTCGTTATTGATTAGTATTCATTCGCAATACAATACCTATGAACTTAAGTCACCTTCTTTTCAATTGGATTTGTTAGACGATTTAGCGCATACTAAAAAATTGAGAGATGAATTTTCTATTCAATTTATAGAACATAAAGCAAATAAGAAACACTTAGGAGATTTGCAACAGCAACTCCTTGAACAAGATAAACTAAAGGACTATAACGCGTTTCTGTTAGAAGAATTAGGTCAACTAAAACTTAAAGATCAGGACTTCTCAGAAATTGAAAAAGAACTCATTAAATTAGATAATGCAGATAATATAAGAGAATTAGGTGATTCTTTTCAAGATATATGTATCGATAATGGTCCTTATGACCAATTGTATAATTTGTATGCTAAAATTGAAAAAAGTAAAAATTTAGATCAGCAATTCCTTGAATTTGCTAATAGATTAAAAACTTGTTTGATAGAATTAAAGGAACTTTCTGCAGAAGGAGGGAAATTAAGTAAAGATTTTGATTCCAGTCCAGAAGTACATAGAGTGCTTACAGCAAAAATTGATGCCTACAACAATCAGTTAAACAAACATCGATTTACTTCTCAAGAACAATTAATTACTTTATTTGATCAAATAGATGCTCAATTGAATGAAAACGATCACTTGGAAAATGAAATACTTAAGCTTAAAGACTTAATTGAATTAGAGCACACTCATTTATTGCAATTGGGTGAAACGCTGAATTCTAAAAGAATTAAAGCAATACCAGAGATTGAAAAAGAATTAAAAGCTCTATTTGACGCACTCAAATTAAAAGAAGCGACACTTAATTTCTCTTTAATTAAAGGAGTTGAATTAAAGGAAAATGGATTGGATCAATTGAGCATGTTATTTAGCGCTAATAAAGGTATGGAAGCTGTTCCTATTGAAAAAGCTGCAAGTGGAGGGGAGTTGTCTAGAGTGATGCTGGCCTTGCAAAAAATGATTTCAGAAAAACGACAATTACCGAGTGTCTTATTCGATGAAATAGATACTGGTGTTTCAGGTGATGTAGCAGAGAAAATTGGAGTATTGCTTAAAGAAATGGGAAAAAATATGCAGTTAATTGCCATATCGCACCTTCCTCAAGTAGCCGCAAAAGCTGACTATCATTTAAAAGTAGAAAAGAATAATAGCGGTGATAAAACGAATACTACCGTGCTTTCTCTTACGAATGAGCAGAGAGTCAATGAAATAGCCCGTTTAATGAGTGGAGAAATCATAAGCAATGAAGCGCTATTAACAGCTAAAAGCTTGATGAACTGATGAAAGATTTTTTCTTACCTATTTCTATTCCAATTTCTGAAAGAAAAATAAGTCATCAAAACCAGATAATCCTCTTGGGCTCTTGTTTTTCAGATGAAATGAGTCGATATTTCGAACTAAGTGGTTTTCAAGAATTCAGCAATCCCTTCGGGACAATTTTCCATCCGTATTGTATTGCAAATCAAATAATTGATGCTGTTAGTTTAAATAAAGAAGTTAGAAGCGTTAAACGCAATGATTTGTTTTTTGACTATGAAAGTGGCGCTAAAATATTTGCGAAATCAGAAGAAGAATTAATTGCATTGATTCTTGAAATACGAAACCATTTTCTTGATCGACTAAAGAAATGCTCCCATCTCTTTATAACTTTCGGTTCTGCATTTGCCTATAGACACAACGCAGATGGAATGCTAGTAGCTAATTGTCATAAACAAAAGGCTGATTTATTTACTAAAGAGTTAAGCGAAACGAACGAAATAATTAAGCATTGGAAGAAATGTTTGGATTTGTTAAAATCAATTAATCCTAATATCTGCTTGCATTTTACGGTGAGTCCTGTGCGACATTCCAAAGATGGTTTACCAGAAAACAATAGGAGTAAAGGGAGGTTAATCGAAATAGCCCATCAATTGGTTGACTATTCGAAAGGAAGTTATTTTCCTTCTTATGAAATAATGATAGACCACTTGAGAGATTATCGATTTTATAAGCAAGATAGAATTCATCCCAACGATGAAGCACTAGATTATATATGGGAACAAATTCAAGAATCCTATTTCTCATCAGAAACTAAAAATCTGCTAAGTAAAATATCAGCTTATCACAAAGCCAAAGCACATCGAATTTTTTATCCTGAAAGTGAGGAGGCGCAAACACATAGTAAGAAATTGGAAGTTTTAAAAAATCAGATTCTTCAAGAAATTCCTACTATTCAATTTTAGTGAAATCTAATTCCCATTCTTGTTTAAAAGCATCTAAAAAATCCAACATTAAATCATGTCGCTTAGCTGCAATCTCTTTCGCTGTAACGGTTTCCATTCTATCTTTCAACAGTAGAAGCTTTTCATAAAAATGATTAATAGTATGACTTTTACTTTTAAAATAATCTTCTTGAGAGGAATGTAGAGTAGGAATAACTTCTGGACTGAACAAAGGTCTATTGCGACTGCCACCATATGAAAAAGCTCTCGCAATCCCAATAGCACCAATAGCATCTAGTCGATCAGCATCGCGAACAATTGATAGAGCAAGATGATCTTTTTTATCTTCAACCAAAGCACCTTTGAAGGAGATTTTTGAAATGATACCAGCAACTTCTTGAGCTAATAGGGCTGAGGCACCATGATTTATTAATAATTCTTCCGCTACTGAAGACCCTGCATTGAAATCTCCGCCATTATATTTGTGATCAGAAATATCATGCAGCAAGGCCGCCAATTGAATTGTTTCTAATGGACCTCCTTCTTGAGATTGAATATAGGTGGCCATTTTATATACACGCTCAATATGAAACCAATCGTGACTTCCTTCAAGATCACTAAAGCGTTCTTTAACTAAATTATAGATGGAATCATGAAGATTGGACACTATTTTTTAATGAATTTTATTACAGAGGTGGCATCAGTTGAAATAACCTTTGCATAATAAACACCAGCAGTTAGACTATTAACATCAACTGATTTGGTGTTGGAGCTTAAAACGATTTGTCCAGCGCTCGTTAATATTTCAATCGACTCGATATCTAAATCGCTTGATATGGTAATCATATCATTTGCAGGATTAGGATAAAGTACAAAAGCAGCTTTATTTACATCAGAAAAACCAGTAACATCCTCAGAACGCATTTCCAAATCATCAATGTACAATTTGAAACCATCATAAGTTACATTTACAAAAGCAATATATACCGTTTGGTTATCATAACCCTGCTCACTTAAATCAACTTCACGATAGGTCCATTCAAAATTCTCTTGAATTACAAATCCTATAGTATCGGTAAAGCTTCCTATTTGGTTATTGGTAGTTGAAATCAACACTAAATAATCATCTGGATAAGAGGCATCATGTGATTTAGCTTCCCAAGAAAAGTAATTTCCAAAAGCACCAGTTGAAATAGGGGGGGTAATCAACCATCGATTCGCGGTATCTTGTGGTGAGAAGAAAGAAGTGGAAGCTGCAATAGTATCTAAAGCATTTTCAGGATCCAATGTGGTAATCCAGGCACTCGTGAATTCTTGCACATTGAAAGCGGGCATATTACCATCATTATTAACAATAGTAAAATTAGCAGGCATTCCCGTTTGAAAATTCTCGGAATAAACAATTACTTGAGCATTGGTAGTAAAAGTAGAACACCAACAAAACAATAATACTAAAACAGCGCTTTTTAACATGACATAAAATTACATAATTAATCTACCAAATTGATTAGAATATCCTTGAATTCTTGATAAAAAATATCAAAAGAGATCAATCGATCTCGAAAAAATGAGTGAATTTTGGGCCAATCTGCTTGATCATAAAAATTAACACCATCAAGTTCCCAAGAAATTCGATCTAAAATTACACCTTCATTATTTTTAACGGAACGACGCCATTGCCCAGGATAGGACATTTGGTTTTCTAGCAGCACTTTTAATTCACCCATTTGTTCCCAAACGATATCTCTAATTCCTTGATCTTTAAATTGAAAGTCTATTTGTAAAGCAACCGAGTTAGATTCACAAACTAATCGAATGTATACATGGCGGATATCAGAGGGGTAATTCAACCAATTAATTTTTCTATTATTGGAGGATTTATCACCATTCATTATAGATTTGAAAGTGCCCCAAAATAGAATATTCCATTCTTTAGCCGCCTCTTTTGAAAGCATTTTAATTATTGATTACCTTTAGCATAATCTGCCAAAAACTGCTGTAAACCTAAGTCAGTCAATGGGTGTTTTGCTAATGCTTTGATGGCACTTAAAGGACCTGTCATGACATCAGCGCCAATTTCAGCACAATTTATTATATGCATAGGATGTCTAACAGATGCTGCTAGAATTTGAGTGTCGAATGCATAATTATCATATATCAATCTAATTTGACTTATTAAATCTAAGCCGTTAGTTGAAATATCGTCCAAACGACCTAAAAATGGGGAAATATAAGTTGCTCCAGCTTTTGCAGCAAGTAGCGCTTGACCAGCAGAAAAAACTAAGGTACAATTGGTACGAATTCCTTTCGCTGAAAAGTACTTAATAGCCTTAATTCCTTCAGGAATCATAGGAATTTTAACAACAATATTAGGATGTAATTCAGCTAGTAATTCACCTTCTCGAATCATTCCATCTCTATCTACACTAATTACTTCAGCACTTACTGGACCATCAACGATATTACAAATAGCAACATAATGTTGTAAGATTTTATCAGTTCCTGTAATTCCTTCTTTAGCCATTAAGGAAGGATTAGTAGTTACACCATCAAGAACACCAAGTTCATAAGCTTCTTTAATTTCATTAAGGTTGGCTGTATCTATAAAGAATTTCATAATTCAGATTTTTTTTATTTCTTTTTGTTTTTTATCATTTCCTGCTGTTGTTTTTGCATTTCCTCTAGCTTTTCTTGAAAACGAGATTTCTTTTTCACTTTAGGATTAGCAGATGCTGTAGCTTTACGAGCAGCCATTTTTAATTTCAATTTATCTTCATTTACAAAGAACTGCTTAATAATTACCATAATTAAAATAGATACCAAGGTAGATATGAAGTAATAATAACTTAAACCTGAGGAATAATTGTTAAAGAAGAAAATCATCATCAGAGGAAAAACATACATGATAACCTTCATATTAGGCATACCTGGTTGTGTTGGCTGTTGTACATTACCCGAATTCATAAAAGTATACAATAGGGTAGTGGCAGACATTAATAAAGTGAATAAACTAACATGATCACCATACGGCCAAACATTAAAACCAAAATCTAAAATGGAGTCATAGGAAGATAAATCTTCTGCCCAAAGAAAATTCTGTTGTCTCAAACCAAATGTAGCAGGGAAAAATCTAAAGACAGCTAAAAGAATTGGCATTTGGATTAACATGGGGACACAACCTGCGAGCGGACTAGCACCTGATTCTTTATAGAGCGCCATCATTTCCACTTGCTTTTTCATTGCGTCGTCCTTATTTGGGAATTTTGCATTTAATTCATCAATTTCAGGTTTTAAAATTTTCATTTTCACTGAAGAAAGGAACATCTTCCATTGAACAGGCATTAAGATTAACTTTAAAATAATGGTAAGTACCAAAATTGCCCATCCAACACCTAATCCACTAGAAATTATTACATTAAATATGGGTTGAACTGCATATAAATTAATCCAGCGAAACAATCCCCATCCATAATTTAGAATAGCATCATAATTGGAATCGTATGATTTTAAAATCGTATAATCATTAGGAACAAAAGACCAAACCATACTAGTGTTAGCCACACCATTAAAATTCAATCCTAAGTTAGAAACATAATCCTTTAAATGTGTTTTTTGCTTTGATTCTCCATCCTTATAAGCTTTAATACCAATTAAGCCATTTGTTTTTGAAAAAGCGACTTTCGGTTTTAGAATAGCAGAGAAATAACTTTGTTTATAGGCGATCCAATTAATATCATCACTTGGATTGCTAAATTCACTAGAGGTTTCACTTAAATAAGTAAACCCCTCTTTTACTTGATCATAACAAACTGTACTAACGCGTCTTTGTTCACTGAATAATCTTTCAGTTTTTCTAAAAGCTGTTTTCCAGTTCAATTGAACATGCTTAAGTGCTGCAGCATTAAACCCAATCAATTTAACATCATAATTCAAATCAAAACCTTTGTCTCCAATAGAGTATTTATATTCAATTGATCTATTGTCATCAATTTGCATTTCAAAAGTCAAAGCGTTTTTAGATACTTGAGTCGCTTTACAAAAATAATTTGAGGTGTAAATTGTTTT
>CANJQZ010000088.1 GCA_947476515.1 Flavobacteriales bacterium | reverse complement strand
ATCGCCATAGGTTCTATGCAAGGTTCTAATTTTCCATTCACCTTAATTTGATCTACTTGAAAATGTAAAAGAGGGATTTGAGAGATGGGAAGTCGTTTATGATACAACTCCACAAACATCGCCTGACTCTTATCTAGATATAGTTGTTCACCAGGAAATGCTAGGCTACCTGTTTGAATTAGGATGTTTTTTGAGTGAGAAAACACCAACATAGAGACAAAAGTATGAACGACGCCATTAATCGTTACTTTTTCGTGCGTATTGCGCAAGGTGATGGTGTATTTGCCTTTTTTCCAGGGCAGTGCATTACGGACACTGATAAAATCTCCTTCATAGCCACCACTTTCCCCTACCCCTGATCTTTCAATTTGCATGGCTGTGCCTGATCGCTCCAACCATCTAGAAAAAATAGAGGCGCGTCCTAGATCGACAAAGTCACCGAAATTATTATCTCCCACTACACCTTTATAACCGCCGCAATGGGTTTGAATTCCATTATAAAAATCAATATTATTAATTTCGGAATTTTGAGTGCTGAGATATAAATACAAATTATCTGGAATATCCTCTTTCAGAGTAATGTCTACTGAAAATGATTCCAGTAATAGAGAATCCTCAAAGTCATAGTAAATATCTACTAGATGCCATGGTGGATTGACAATGTACTCACCCAAAAATACGCCATCTTGAAAATATCCGGTTTTTTGTTCACCGTTCACATCTGTCTGCGTTCCCAAGCCAGATGCTAGGCCATTTTCAAGTTGCCCAAAATAGGTGCTTCCATCCTCTAGGACAATTTTTTTGTACTCAGAAATAGGTTCGTACTTACTTGGTTCTTGACCATAAGCGGATGTTAAAAATAGGCTAATAAAAATAGCACTTGTGATTTGGCGACTGCCGGGTAATTTTGAAAAAACTTTCATGATAAATAGTTTAAAGGGTTAAACAAATTATCAGAAAAAGAAAGCAGAGAAAACAGACACATTTCTTTTTGAACCATAGTTCCTCATTGCTTTTCCACCGTGCCTTGTCAGATCGGTTGGCTTTCGTTTTTTAGGCGAAACTCTTAATGATTTTGCCCTTATAACGAAATGAAAAATAATGGGTACAAAAAATAAGTCAGGCAGACCTCAATTAGATTGAAAACATGTTGTTTTACTTAGCTAGTAAGGAAAAGAAGCAATTGAAAGAAAATATTAATCTTCGTTCTCGTCCTTATTTGAATCTTCTGAATCTACTTCTAAAAGATTCCAATTGATATCATCCTCTTCATCATAGATGACAAACATAGGTTCTTCAAAAGACTTGGTTGTAAGTCTTCTTTCGTAACTCAATAACAAACTTGGAAGCAAGATTAAATTGGTGAAGAGTGCAACAAAATAGGTGATGGCAGATAAGTAACCTAAAGCTTGCGTACCACCAAAATCAGAGAATACAAAAACAATAAATCCGAAGAATAGAATCACTGAGGTATAGATGATACTCAATCCAGTTTCTCGAATTGAAATAGCAACACATTCTTTAAGATCCCACTTTTTCATTTTTAATTCATGGCGATAATGGGCCAAGAAATGTATCGTATTGTCTACTGTAATTCCTAAGGCAATGGAGAAAATCAATAGCGTAGATGGCTTTAATGGTATGCCAAACCAGCCCATAATTCCAGCAGTGATCACCATCGGAATTAAATTAGGAATCATGGAAACGACCACCATTCTGAACGAATAGAACAAAATTGACATCAATGCTGCGATAGACAATACAGCGAATCCAATACTTTGTAATAAATTATTCAATAAATATTTAGTTCCTTCAGAAGCAACTACAGCGGTTCCTGTTAGTTGAATATCATAATATTCTTTATCAATCGATTTTCGCAAAACAGATAAGAAATCCTTCTTCTTATAATACGATTTTATCAATTCAGGATCTGAATCAAAACGATATTGCAGGTCATCATTGCCATTGGACAAGAAGGCAGTTGCATTATTGTAAATGCCAGAATATCCAAACAGTAAAGAGTCGTAATAAGTCTTTTTTCCTTTTGCTGCTGAAGCATAAAGTAATTCAATTGACTTTTTATCAGGATTCATGATACTATCAATTCTAGTTTTAACCATCGCAACCTCATCCGTAACTTCATATGAACCTATGTCACGCATTTGTGTTCTAATGCGCAAAATATGATCCGTGGTATCCACCAACTCCTTAATGGAAAAAGAAGAATTATTAAGGCTTGAATTGAAATTGTCCACATACTTTTTCATGCGTAATCTATCTCGATTCTGAATAGTAGTATATCGCTCCGGATTGTTATTGTAATAGGACATATTGATCACTTTCACAAAATCTACCAATGAAATACTTTTAGCAAAAAGGGTGTCCTTTTGAATCATTTCTTGAACATTTTCTACTTTAGCGAGGGTGCTATTATCGAACAATCGACCTTTTTCCTTATAGTTTATCATTACCTCAAAAGGGACAGCGCCACCAAAATTCTGCTCCATAAATTGGATGTCCATTTTTATAGGATCATTTTTTGGTAAATCTCCAGTAATATTTCCTGTCACCTTCATAAAAATAATCCCTATTCCACTAAATAAGGTAAGGGCAATAGTAACAACATAAATTGCCGGGCGATAATTAGCCGTGAGCTTTACCAAGCGGTTTAATAATCCCACTGCAGCTTTACGATCTAAATGTTTTAAATGGCGTTCAGGTGGATTTTTTGAAAATGAAATCAAGATAGGAACCAAACAAAGTGACACTACATAACAAAGCATAATATTCACTGACGATATCACCCCAAATTCAAAGAACTTTTCTGAGTTGGTAAATAAAAATGTCATAAAACCAAGAGCGGTGGTAACATTGGTAAGCCACATTGCAGTACCGGTTTTACGAATTACACGACTTAATGCTTTAGCTTTATTATTGTGTTG
This sequence comes from Flavobacteriales bacterium, assembly GCA_947476515.1. Taxonomy (GTDB): domain Bacteria; phylum Bacteroidota; class Bacteroidia; order Flavobacteriales_D; family Crocinitomicaceae; genus UBA952. The sequence continues at coordinate 4,649 of CANJQZ010000088.1, read as the reverse complement.
CCTATATTCGTAGTGGAACTTATTGTATAGATATATGCAATTAGGTATTCCAATTACAATCATCAATGGTGGAATTAATGCCATCATTAAGGAAACATTATAACCCATTATTCCAATCGTTCCCATCGCCCAAATTACGGTAACCATTACCACCACAAGGCTAATTAAAGTAACGCGAACTGATCGAAAAAGGAAATACATAAAAAAGGCAGAGACTAAAATAGACAAGGCTACAAATATGTACATTTCACTCATCACCTTTTTTCCAATAAGGACTCTCATGTGAGGCAAACCTGCAAAATGAATTTTGCCGAAAGTTTTTTCGTATTCTCGCGCTAAATTTTCAATGTTGATGACTACCTCTTGTTTTTTTCTATCTACGAGAAATTTTTCATCAATAGAAACCAACATTAAACTTACATGAGTAGCATCATTATAAAGTAAGTTATTATATAATGGATTATTTCTGATTTCCTTTTTGATTTTTTGAATGCTTTTCTCTTGAAAAGTGGGATCAGAAAAAATTACTTGAGGAATAAAGGTTTGATTGACCGTGTCATTTTTTAAGGTAAGCAGCTTTGCTTCAGAGACCACAGCAGTTACACCGTCCATTTTTAAGATACTATCTCCTAATGCTTTCCATTTAATGAATTTTTTTTGTGTAAAAAGATCTTTATCCTTTATTGCGATTACAAGAGTTGATCCATCTTCACCAAACCTTTCTTTAAATTTTAAATAAGTTTGTTGCGTCTCCGTATCTTTTGGCAACATGTTGCCATACTTATTATCAATTTTAAGACCTGTCATGGAAAAGTAACCGAACAATACGGTAAGAAGGGTAAGAATTCCAAGAATAATAAAGCGGTTTCTTAATATAATGCTGGCAATTCTATTCCACATATTTTTGAATGTCTAAGAAACAAAGATAATTATAATATAATTGTTGTGCTTTAAAATTTTTACCTCAACCTTTTTTTTGTTAATGCAATACTTCAGTCTACTTTTTCCTTAATTTTAGAGACATGATAAAGATGTCTTTTTTATCCCTCTGTGGATTTTTTCCTTTAATGCTATTCGGACAAATTAATCAAATTGATGTCCAGAAATACAGCATTGATATTGGAGTTTCAGATCTTAACGATATCATATATGTAGCAGAAAAAATTGATTTCAATTTACCTCAAGTTTCAGCCCCCATTGTATTTAATCTTGAGCAAAAAAATCAAAATGGGAAAGGAATGGAAGTTACCCAATTGCTTGTTGAAGGTAAGTCCTGTTCTTTTAAACAACAAAATGATTCCTTATACATTTATTATACTCCCAAAACGAATAAGTTTCCTATTACAGTTGAAATTCAATATCAAGGAATTCCAAGCAGTGGATTAATCATTGGTAAAAATAAATATGGCAACCGTGTTTTTTTTGGAGACAATTGGCCTAATAGAGCACAACGATGGATTGTATGTAACGATCACCCAACGGATAAAGCACTGGTAGATTTTACAGTTCATGCGCCGTCTAAATATCAGGTAATTGCCAACGGAAAAGAAATTAAAGCCATGGAAGAAAATGGCATAAAGACTCATTACTATTCTTCCAAAGTGCCTTTACCAAGCAAAGTGATGGTTATTGGAATAGCAGAAATGGAAATTAAGAACTATCCTAGTGAAATTCCTGTGAGCGCATGGGTATACCCCAAAAATAAGGAAGATGGATTTACTGATTTCTCCTTGGCTCCAGACATACTACTTTTCTACCAAAATTTGTTTGGCGCATATGAATATGAACAAATGGCTAATGTTCAATCTACTACAGAATTTGGAGGAATGGAAAATGCTGGTTGTATTTTTTACAATGAAACCTCCATTACAGGAACAAAATCATGTGAAAATTTGATTGCTCATGAAATGGTGCATCAATGGTTTGGAAATTCTGCAAGTGAGAAAAATTGGTGCGACTTGTGGTTAAGCGAGGGGTTTGCTACCTATTTTACCAATTATTATATCTTTAAAACCAAAGGGGAAATTTCTTTTATTAGTGCCTTAGAAAAAGACAGAAAAGCAATCATTAGATTCAATAAAATATACACCCATCCTGTTGTCGACACCAGTTATGCGTCACTTATGGATTTGTTAAATACCAATTCCTATCAAAGAGGCGGATGGATATTACATATGTTATCCAAAAAACTTGGGGAAGAAGCATTTTTAAAAAGTATTCGTGCCTACTACATAAAGTATCGTTTAAGCAATGCCTCTACGCAAGATTTTATTGCGGTAATTCAGGCCGAAAACCCTAATATTGAATGGAATACTTTTTTCAAGCAATGGCTTTACAATCCTAAAGTTCCCGTATTAGCGATTCAAGAGAATAAAAATAAAAATACAGTTCAAATTAAAGTATCACAAGAGCAGGGCGGCGTACCTTTTGAGATTACACTATCGATTTTGGTTCGATTGGAAGACGGCAGCGAAAAATTAGAGCGTTTGCAAATTAATTCAAGAGCATTTAAATTTGATAAAAGCTATGATCAAAAAATAAAAGACATCCTCTACGACCCAAACACTGAACTTTTGTTTGAAGCTGTTAATAGGTAATTGCATTAAAACATTAATTTTATACTATGAAAGTGGAAAACTACGCGCAATCATTTGAAGAACTTCAGCGCATTGTATCTGAAATGGAGACAGGAAATATTGGAATAGATGAATTAGCCCTTAAAGTGAAGCGTGCGGCTGAATTGATCAGTATTTGCAAAGCAAAACTTAAATCAACTGAATTAGATGTTCAAAAAATTCTTTCAGAGCTAGCAGATACTAACGAAGAAGACTAAGTCTTTTTTCTACCTTTGTGGCTTAATTGAAATTACATGTCAGACAATCGTTATCAATCAAGAGGAGTTTCTGCTGGAAAGGAAGAAGTTCATCAAGCGATAAAAAACATAGACAAAGGCTTATTTCCCAAGGCATTTTGCAAAATAGTGCCCGACTATCTAGGTGCTGATGACAACTATTGTGTGATCATGCATGCGGATGGTGCTGGTACCAAGTCAGCATTGGCTTATATGTATTGGAAAGAAACAGGCGATCTTTCTGTTTGGAAAGGGATAGCACAAGATGCTTTAATCATGAATATTGATGATTTACTTTGTGTTGGTGCTACGGGACCAATTCTAGTTTCTTCAACTATCGGTCGCAACAAGAATTTAATTACTGGAGAAGTACTTTCAACGATCATTAATGGAACAGAAGAACTTTTAGAAGAGCTGCGGTCTTATGGCATTGATATTTATTCAACAGGTGGAGAAACTGCTGATGTGGGAGATTTAGTTAGAACTATAATTGTTGATTCCACTGTTGTTTGCAGAATGAAGCGTAAAGATGTGATTTCCAACCATACGATTCAAGATGGGGATGTTATTGTAGGATTATCTTCTTTCGGACAATCCAGTTATGAAACAGAATACAATGGCGGCATGGGGAGTAATGGCCTGACCAGCGCAAGACATGATGTTTTCAGCAAAACACTTGCTCATAAATATCCTGAAAGTTTTGATGCAGCAATCCCTACGGAACTTGTTTACAGTGGTCAAATGGAATTGACTGATAAGGTAATGAATAGTCCATTAGATGCTGGGAAATTGGTCTTGTCTCCTACGCGTACATATGCTCCTGTGATTAAGAAAATATTGGATGAGCACCGAAAAGAAATCCATGGAATGGTACATTGTTCAGGAGGCGCTCAAACCAAAGTGCTTCATTTTGTCGAAGATGTGCATATTATCAAAGATAATATGTTTGACATTCCACCACTTTTTGAACTCATACAAGCACAATCAAATACGCCTTGGAAAGAAATGTATAAAGTATTTAACATGGGGCACCGCATGGAGCTATATGTCCCTCAATATATTGCAAATGAAATCATTGCTATTTCAAAAAGCTTTAACATAGAGGCAAAAATAATCGGCCGTGTGGAGAAGTATCAAGGTGAACAAGTAACTATTACTAGTGAAAAAGGAACATTTGTTTACCAGAATTGATTTTTTTTGAAGAAATATTCTTAAAAAAGAAAAGAAAGTATTATTTTTGCCCTCCGTTAACCGCGGATGGTGGGATGGGTGAGTGGCTGAAACCAACAGTTTGCTAAACTGTCGTACGGGTAACTGTACCGCGAGTTCGAATCTCGCTCCCACCGCAATTAAGGTTAAGGTGAGATGTGATGCCGAGATGAGAACTCAGAGTTCGACCCGGAGCAAAGCGGAGAGCACAGAGGCAAAGCCGATGTAATCTCGCTCCCACCGCAATTAAGGTTAAGGTGAGATGTGATGCCGAGATGAGAACTCAGAGTTCGACCCGGAGCAAAACGGAGAGCACAGAGGCATAGCCGATGTAATCTCGCTCCCACCGCAATTAAGGTTAAGGTGAGATGTGATGCCGAGATGAGAACTCAGAGCAAAGCTAGAATTACTGAAGCAGGATTATTAAAGGGTTTGAAAACGATCAAGTCCAAAAAAGAATAAAAAAGATGCTTAATCGGGGCGTAGCGTAGTCCGGTCATCGCGCCTGGTTTGGGACCAGGAGGTCGCAGGTTCGAATCCTGCCGCCCCGACAAGGGGGATGAAATTCATCCCCCTTTTTTGATTATTT
>CANJQZ010000087.1 GCA_947476515.1 Flavobacteriales bacterium | reverse complement strand
GTTTCAGAGAAATTCAATGGATACGCAGAAAAAGTTTCAGAATTCCTAAATAATTACGATATTCGCGGTCTTGTTGACGACCGTAATGAAAAAGTAGGTAAGAAAATACGAGATGCAGAGATTGCAAAAGTGCCGTTTATGCTGATTGTAGGAGAGAAAGAAAATGAATCAAACACTGTGTCTGTAAGGCAAAGAGGTAAGGGAGATGTGGGTGAGTTAGACTTAGATGCATTTGTAAAAGTGGTTCAAACTGAAATTGAAATGGAATTGTCAACAAAAAGTGAAATTAACGAATGAGAAGAAACCCAAGAGTTTTTGTAAAAAGAGAAGAAGAAGCGCAACATCGCATCAATGAAAAGATTTTTGCTACAGAAATCAGATTAATCATTGATGGGGAAGAGCCACAATTAATGTCTGTTTCCAAAGCAATTTCGATGGCTGAGGAACAAGAAATGGATTTGGTTGAAATTTCACCAAATGCTACGCCGCCGGTTTGTAAGATTATGGACTATAAAAAGTTCTTGTACAACCAAAAGCGAAAAAGTAAAGAGTTAAAAGCAAAACAAAGTAAAATTGTGGTTAAAGAAATTCGTTTCGGACCCAATACAGATGATCATGATTTTAACTTTAAATTGGCGCATGCTAGAAAGTTCTTAGAAGAAGGAAATAAAGTAAAAGCTTATGTTTTTTTTAGAGGTAGAACCATTGTTTTTAAAGATAGAGGTGAAATTCTACTTTTAAAGTTTGCGACAGAATTGGCAGATGTTGGAGTAGTAGAGCAGTTGCCAAAATTAGAAGGAAAGAAAATGATCTTAATGATCAATTCAAAAAAGAAATAATAAAGAAGCTGATAATTGTTTAACAACTAAAAAGTTACAAAATGCCTAAAATGAAAACAAAATCCAGTGCGAAGAAGAGATTCACTATCACTGGAAGTGGAAAGATAAAGCGTAAACATGCTTTTAAAAGCCACATCTTAACAAAAATGGCTACTAAGCGTAAGCGTAATTTGACACATGCAGGATTGGTTAATAAAGCCGATCTTCCAAATATCAAATTACAATTGTGCATGAGATAGTAAACATTGGTTTATTAATTGTTTAACCCGATAATGAGTAGAAAGCCTTCTGAGAAAGTGAAGCACTTCTTATCAAAAAATTTAAAATTATGCCTAGATCAGTAAATCATGTAGCTTCAAGAGCGAAAAGAAAAAACTTGATGAAGTTAGCCAAAGGTTACTTTGGTAGAAGAAAGAATGTTTGGACAGTAGCAAAGAATGCTATTGAAAAAGGACTTGTTTATGCCTACATCGGTAGAAAACAAAAGAAAAGAAGTTATCGTTCTTTGTGGATCACTAGAATTAATGCTGGTGCTAGACAATACGGAATGAGCTATTCTCAATTTATGGGAAAAGTCAACAAAAGTGGTATCGCTTTGAATAGAAAAGTTTTGGCAGATTTAGCAATGAATCACCCTGAAGCTTTTAAGGCAGTAGTAGATACAGTTAATAAGTAAGATCAATAGATTATCAGCAAAAGCCATTAGTTTTCTAATGGCTTTTTTAATTTTAATGTATGCTGAAAATAGGAGTTTTAGGTGCTGGACATCTTGGGAAAATACACATCCAGTTATTAAAGGAAAATAGCAATATTTTTGATTTAATTGGTTTCTATGATCAAAATACTGAAACAGCTCAATTAGTTTCAGAGAAATTTAACATTACCTCTTTTCCTAATGCTATTCAATTAATTAATGCAGCGGATGCCGTTTTAATTGTTACGCCAACCAATCAACACTTTGAGGCTGCCTTAATTGTTCTCCAAAATGCCAAACACCTGTTTATGGAAAAGCCGATGGTGGAAACTTCTGAAGAGGCATTGCGTTTGCTTGAAGTTGCTCATGATAAAAAGGTCCATACTCAAGTTGGTTTTGTAGAAAGATTTAATCCTGCATTATTAGCTGCACTGCCGCAACTTCAAATGGTTCAGACTGTTGATTCCGTTCGCCATGCAAAATTTAATCCTCGAGGTATGGATGTTTCTGTGGTACTTGATTTAATGATTCATGATATTGATATTTGTCTTTCGCTGATTCCAAGTAAAATTGTGCAAATTAAAGCCTCTGGATCTGCTGTAATTGGAGAAGCAATAGATATTGCAAGGGCTGAACTTCTTTTTGAAAATGGAGCTCAAGCGCGTTTGAGTGTTTCTCGTGTGCACGATGAAAATAAACGCGTAAGCTATTTTGCATCAAATAATTCAATTATTAAGGTTGATTTCTTGGAAAAAGAATCTGCAAGAACTTCTTGTTCATCTGATATATTTTCATCATTGAGACCATATGAAATTGAACTTGCAGCACAAACATCAGAAATGATTCCACTTGTTGTGAATCCGTCAAATGCACTACTTTCTGAATTATTGTCCTTTGAAGATTCTATTCGTTCGAATCAACCTAGTATTTTGGGCTTAAAGGATGGAGCGAAAGCGCTAGAAGTGGCTGAAATGATTATGGCTGCAATAATCAAATAAAAATTGCATGCTTAACAATAATTAACTTTGAAGTTCGTTTTAAATCTTAGTTTTAAATTATGCGAAAACTATACTTTTTTCTTCCACTCTTATTCTTACTCACTACTTGTGGTAAAAATAATCCTGATCCATCTTGGTTGCAAATTAATACTTGGACCCTCAATGCAAATCCTAATTATGGTGGGTCTGAAGGGTCATTAAATCATAACATTAGTGAAGCTTGGGTATATGTCAATGATGAGATTATGGGTGTATTTCAATTACCTTGTAAAATTCCAATCTTGAAAGCAGGGAACTTTAATATAAAAATTATGCCCGCAATTAAGAATAATGGGATCGCTTCCACAAAGAAAATTTATCCTTTTTTAGAAATTTATGAAATAACAGGTACTTTGGTTCAAAATCAAACCTTAGTATTATCTCCAGTAACAAAATATAAGGACAATATTTCTTTCACCATTGAAGATTTTGAGGATATAAATTCATCTCTCATCCCGGATCCAAATACTTCAGCTACTACTTATCAATTATCTAACACCAATTTAGAGTGGTTTAATGGGAATTATTATGCTAAAATAAATTTAAATGCTGTAGATTCAAGTTGGGTAGCATATACTACTTGGACTTCCTATATTGCAAAAGGTAAGGATGCGTATCTCGAAGTAGATTATCATACCACCAATACAATTGTTACAGAACTAATAGAAATTTCACCATCAGGTACTGTTCCACGCATTAATTATGGAATGAATGCGCAAGATCCTAGTTCAGTTACATGGAAAAAAATATATATTGATTTAAAAGAACTCATTGCAGCAGGTGCAAGCGGTGCTTATTTCGAACAGGGATTTGTTGCTGCGCTTGATGCAGGCAAAACAGATACTGAAATTTGGATTGATAATATCAAACTAGTACATTTTTAATAATCATAATGAAGGGAAAGGGAAAGGGTAAGTGGTTGTTTTTAATAGTTTTTTCTGATTGGTTGGTTTCAACTGTTGTTTGGTGCTTATTTTTCTTTTTTCGTAAAACTTGGTTGGAGGGAAAAGAATTTCAAATTGATCAAAATTTTATCTCTGGGATTATAGTTGTTCCTTTAGTTTTGTTATTAATTTACTATCTGCAAGGTACTTATCTTCAATTAAGGAGAATGTATCGTTTAAAAATTCTTCAGTTAACTTTTATTGCTTCTCTTTCAGGCTCCCTGTTAATCTTCTTCTCTCTGCTTTTAGATGATGAAGTGACTAATTATCAGATGTATTATCGGTCTTTTGCGCTCCTTTTTACACTTCATTTTTGTTTATTGTTTACTATTCGATTTACTTGGGTGACTTTATTGATTTATCATTTGCGAAAACCTGGACAAGGTTTTAGAACTGTTATCATTGGAGGTAGTGATAAGGCAATTGATATTTATAATGAATTGTCGCAGCAAAAAAACTTGGTAAATCATCTAGTTGGATATATTAATATCAATGGTGTGGATAGAGGATTAGAGAATTATTTACCTTATTTAGGTCACTCTGATCAATTGGAATTACTTCTTGCTAACAATCAAGTGGAAGAGGTTGTAATTGCGATTGAAAGTTCAGATCATAATAGAATTCAAAAAATTATTTCTCGGATTCAAGACGGTAAATTAAAAATAAATATTTTACCGGATATGTTTGAATTGTTAGCAGGCTCCTTGAAAATGACCAATATTTACGGGACTTTATTGCTTGAAATCATTAATGATGGCATGCCAGTTTGGCAAAGGGCGCTTAAGCGTTTTATGGACATTGTAATTTCTTTAATTGCATTTATTGCTCTTATTCCCTTTTATTTTGTTTGCGCAATCGCTGTAAAACTTTCTTCACCAGGGAGCATTCTCTTTCTTCAAACGAGAATTGGAATGAATGGTAAGCCTTTTAAAATTATTAAATTTAGAACTATGTTTGTTGATTCTGAATTAAAAGGACCTCAACTTTCTTCTTCAAATGATCCCCGAATTACTAAAATTGGTCGTTTTATGCGCAAAACGCGATTGGATGAATTCCCTCAATTCTTAAATGTTATTCTTGGACAGATGTCTCTTGTAGGTCCCCGTCCAGAAAGACAATTTTATATCGATCAGATTATTAAAATTGAGCCCCAATATATTCATCTAACTAAAGTTAGACCGGGAATCACATCTTGGGGACAAGTTAAATATGGTTATGCAGAAAATGTGGAACAGATGTTGGATCGTATGAAATTTGATTTGCTCTATCTAAAAAACAGAAGTATAGCCCTTGATTTAAAAATAATGTTTTATACCTTGGCTATTGTAATAAAAGCTAAAGGAAAATAATGAACTCAAGAAGATCATTTGTGAAATCATTAGGCATTTTAGGCCTTGGATCTCTATTAGTATCGTCTTGTAAGAAACTTGGGTTGCTGAGACCAAAAAGATTCAAAGGAAAGGTAATCGTAATAGGAGGTGGGGCAGCAGGAGTCTATGCGACCTATCTTTTTAAACAGCAAGGCATTGATGTGACGCTTTTGGAGGCATCAGATACCATTGGAGGTAGAATGGGTAAACTTCTTGGTTTTGCGGATTATCCTATTGATTTAGGTGCGCAATGGATGCATGGCCGTTCAAGTATTGTAGGCGAAATCGTTGCTAATGGTAATGTTCAAGTCACTATTGATGATACCGAGTATTCCTATTGGTTCCAAAATCAGATGCTCACCAGCTTACCAAAGGATATTTCAATTTTTGAAGGCGAAGATTTACCTGATGTAAGTTTTGCGCAATATGCCACTGATAAAGGATTTTCTTCTGATTATCAACCTATTGTTGAAAGTTTGGCTGGTGATTATGGTGCAGACGCCAATGACTTATCTGTAAAGATGATGAATCTAGAAGAATTGAATTGGTCGAGTGGGGACGGAGATTATAAATTTAAAGAAACCTATTTTGATACAATTATTTCAAATTTTGGAAATCAAATCGCTGCTTTGGTTAAAACTCAAAGTATTGTAAATAAAATAGATTATGCTCAGGATCTGGTAACAGTGACTTGCTCCAATGGGCAAGTTTACACTGCCGATAAGGTACTGATAACGGTTCCCATTACGGTGTTACAAAGCGCTGACATTCAATTCAATCCAATTTTACCAATTAGTAAAACTATCGCTTTTTCTAAAATAGGAATGGGTCCTGGAATGAAGGTTTTTCTTAAGTTCTCCAGTAAGTTTTTTGCAGATAATATTTATGGTGGTTCTGTCTGTGCAGCTTATTTTAATGATGATATCGGAAAAGTGACAAATGATTTTGTGTTGATTGCTTTTGTAATGGGAGATCAAGCAGCTTCTTTGTCTGCGCTACCGAATGATACCGCTATTGTTTCTTTATTGATGGCAGAGTTGGATCTCATGTATAATGGACTTGCTACAAGTAATTTCGTAGATGCGTTTGTTCAAGATTATTCAAAAAAACCATTCATTCGCGGAGCTTATTCTTATTCAAAAATAGGTATTGAAGAAACTTCTCGTACCACTGCCTCACAGTCAATTGACAACAAATTGTTTTTTGCGGGAGAAGCAATGAATTTAAATGGTCATCATCAAACAGTTCATGGTGCTATTGAAACTGGTTTTAGAGAGTTTAGTAATATAATGGAATTATCATGAAGGTAATTTGTTCTTTCTTTTTCATTGCATTTTTCAATATAATTTCCTTCGGTCAATATTGGAGCTTTGGTTCAGGGTATGAATTTCTTTATAATAATGATTGGAACAAAGCCACTCAATTATACAATACAGCACGACCATTTCTAGAAAATAAGCAAAGACTATTAGAACATGGTCTAAATATAAATGTGGCTCATTATGGTAAGTTGAAGAATTTTGAGCGAAAATTTATTTCTGCTAATTATTCTTTTTATGAAGTGAAAACGATCAATCCTTTTTTGACAACTAGGGTAGCTATGCACATGATTTTGCTGGATTACAATCTTAAAAGTTCAGATTTGTGGAGTGACCATCCACTTTATTTTAGTTACGGCGCTGGGATAAGAACCAATCTTACCACACGAAATATAGTAGATGATCCATCGACAGATGAAGCTTATCCCATTTATTCAGGAGGAATTGGTCTAGAAATGAATGTGTCTGCGTCGTATGATTTTCAGATGCCATCTGGTTTATTTATTTCGCCCTTTGTCAAATGTTCTTTATCTCCATTATATTTTTCTCCAACTGCTGAAAAAACACTCGCGCTCACGCAAGGTATGTCCACCTCCAAATGGTCGAATATGTGCGTTTTACAATTGGGAATGCAAGTAGCTTGGCCAGAAAAGAATTAAGCCTAGCGAATAATTAAAGGCTTATTCCAAATTTTTGTCTCTCCTTGAATGCTGAGTAAATAGGTTCCCGCCTTTGCTTGTCCTAAAAATAATTGAACCGTTCCCTCACCTTCTTCTTCCAAAATTAATTTTCCTTGCGCATCAAAAAGTTTGATTTTTGCATGTGGAATACTGCTAATTGTGATATAACCCTCCTTACTGGCTGGATTGGGATAGACTACGATTTCAAAGGTTTCTTTTTCTTCAAGACCAACAGGATCGCTTAGATTTATATTGTCAATAAAAACAGAATTGCCAAATCTCCCGAGATTTCTAAAAGCGATTTGCAAGTTAGGAACTCCATTGTATGCAATCAAATTGATGCTATCTGTTCTCCATTCTGTTCCGCTTGGTGTGTAAAAACTCTGAATATCAGGTGCTGTAGCAAGGTCCGTTCCTCCTTTATAATACACTTGTTGATAGCTTTGACCACAATCAGTAGAAACCATTACAGCCAATGTATCGGAGTATCCACTTCCCCAGCGGGCATAGGCAACATCAAAACTTAAGTAGGGATTAGTGCTAATTGCATTGGCATCAAAATTTACAATCAAATCATCGTAAGATCCTTGAGAATCGATATTGTAATTATCAAATAGCGCCGATTGTGTGGAACTACCATAACCACCAACGGTAGATGAAAGTGACCATGATCCACCATTATCTTCGTTCGCTACCGACCAACCAGAGGGGATGAAGTTTCCTTGAAAATTT
>CANJQZ010000086.1 GCA_947476515.1 Flavobacteriales bacterium | reverse complement strand
GTTCCAGATGCTTGAGTTCCATTATTAGTTTTAACTTTTAGTCCTTTAAAATAGCTTAAAAAGCTTTCATTACTTGCAAATGTTGCGCTTCCACTTGTTGCCTCATTAATTAATGCAGTGGCTAAACTGGTATTTAATTGGATCCTTAATTGAGGTAATAAACTGTCTCCCCCAACTACCGCTTTATTGAATGGATCAGGTGTTATAAGCTCCGTTCCCACAGGAACTAAATTTCCAGGCTTGATATTTTTATTCGTGAAGGCATAGTAGGTGGAATCCAAATACAAATCTTCATTTAATTCGTAAACTTCGAAGGTTTGAGGGGATAAATCACCATAATATCCGACATATTCCAACGCTAATACGAAGGAATCAACAACAATAGTTGACACATCTCCAAAATTTGGGTTTACCCCGGCCAATCTTAATTGCGTATAAAAAGAAGCGTCAAATTTTCCAAATTTAGGATCGTTATAACTTCCCAAAACAACATTTGCTGCATTATCTGTAATAATGGAATCTTCTTCTATTATGGTAGTAATGATATCAAAAGTATCTGTAGTGGTGCCATTTAAATAAGCATAGGGATCAATTACATCTTTTCCTAAAATACTGTCCTTTTTCTTACAAGAAACCACTGCTAATAATAGCAAGAGCGCACAACATTTAATAAGAATGTTCTTGTTCATTAGTATGAATATTTATGCAAGAACTGGCTCATCAATCACCTTATCAAAAAACGCTGAAAAAGCTTTTGATTGATTTTCCTCGACAGTGTATCCCAATTTATGGCCAGAATAAGCATCGTAAATATCTTGGAGTGGAGCATCGAGAATTTCAGCAGAAATTGAAACGCCATCAGAATTTTCGATGAAAACTTTGGTGATATTTTCGAAACTTGTATCTACAAACTTTTGAGCAATTGCTTTTGAGAAGCCATCCATTTGTAATTTTTCAGCAAAACGCGCATCCCAAGGGACATCAAAAGAATCGTTAAATAAATTATAAACCACCTTTGTGTTTTTAAAGTGTGGATCTTTATTATAAATATGCTTAATGTATAATGCCATGATTCCAGTAAACCAACCATTACAATGAATCACATCTGGTTGCCATCCTAGTTTTTTAACTGTTTCTAGAACCCCTCTGCAAAAGAACATGGCTCTTTCGTCATTGTCCTTAAAAAAAACATTGTTGTCGTCAGTCAAAGTTGTGTTTCTCTTAAAAAAATCATCGTTGTCAATAAAGTAGACCTGCATTTTTGCAGCACTTACAGAAGCGACCTTAATAATTAAGGGATGGTCTTGATCATCAATAGATAAATTTAAACCTGACAAGCGAATTACTTCATGTAATTGATGTCTCCTTTCATTAATCACACCATAACGAGGCGTGAACACACGAATTTCCTTTCCTTCTTCTTGCGTAATTTGAGGAAGTCTTCTTGCAACAGAAGAAATCTCAGACTTCGGTAAAAATGGGAAAATTTCTTGGGAAATAAATAGTACTTTCTTTTTTTCCATTGAACAGTTAACTTACATAGTAGTAAAGGCAAATTTACGGAAAAATAACGTACTTTCATAAAAACAAATAGCTTTGTTCCCTCAAAAGAAGAAGACTGAATGATACCTCCAACAATTGTAGCCAGCAGAAACGATCTTAATACAGCGCTCTTAAGTTGGCGTATTGCTAATAAATCAATTGGTTTTGTTCCAACAATGGGGGCGCTGCATGCAGGACATATTTCCCTTATTCAGGAGGCAGTGATGACTTGTGATGTAGTTGTAGTAAGCATTTTTGTTAATCCAACTCAATTTAATAAAGCGGATGATTTAGCGCAGTATCCCAAAACATTAGAGGCTGATCTTTTACTGCTAAAGAATTTTACTAATGTCATAATTTTTGCGCCAGAAGTAAGTGAAATATATCAAAATAATGTTCTTCCAACTAAGATAGATTTCAATTCTATTTGTGAACGCCTTGAAGGTAAATTTCGGCCAGGGCATTTCGACGGGGTAGCGCAAGTAGTAGAAATTTTATTTAATATAGTGCAACCTCAAAAGGCTTTTTTCGGGCAAAAAGACTATCAGCAAGTTTTAGTAGTTAAAAAGCTTGTGAAGGCGCTAGAATTACCTATTGAAATTGTTGCCTGTTCAACAAAACGCGAGCTCAATGGGCTTGCTATGAGTAGTAGAAATCTATTACTCAGTGAACAAGAAATTAAGGCTGCTGAAATTATTTGGAAAACCCTTTGTTTTGTTCAAGAGAAGAAAGATAAATATTCGATTATTACGCTACAAAAATTAGCAACAGACTTTTTTAATGAAGGGGAACTATCTTTGGAATATCTAGAAATTGTTAATGCGTCCAACCTTTCTCCTGTTATAGATTGGGAGGAAGATTGCGTTTGTTGTATTGCTGCTTTCTGCGGAAAGGTACGATTGATTGATAATTTAGTGCTTAATTAATACATTTCCCTTAATTTTGCGGCATATTAAAATAAGTATATGCACATCCAGATATTGAAATCTAAGATTCATAGAGTTCGCGTTACTCAAGCAGACTTAAACTATATTGGTAGTATCACAATAGATGAAACACTCATGAATGCGTCCAACATTATTGAGGGCGAGAAAGTTCAAATAGTTAATATTAATAATGGTGAACGCTTTGAAACATATGTAATAAAAGGAGCGGCGAATAGTGGAAACATTTGTCTAAATGGTCCAGCTGCCAGAAGGGTAGCAATCAATGATGTTATTATAATCATCTCCTATGCAAGTATGGACTTTGAAGAAGCAAAATCTTTTAAACCATCACTTGTATTTCCAAATGAGACAACAAACCTATTGGATTAAAAAAATTCTATCTTTCTACTACTTAATGGCTATCTTTAATAAAAAAACATGAGCGACCATTGGAAGATTTTAAATGATAAAGTTTTATCTCTTGATGAGGCGATTATTAAAACCCAATCATGGAAAAATAAGGGGGATAAAATTGTTTTTACCAATGGTTGTTTTGATATATTACACTTAGGACATGTTACTTATTTATCTAAAGCCGCAAGTCTTGGCAACAAATTAATAGTTGCTCTAAACACCGACAACTCTGTAAAACTATTAAATAAAGCTCCTAATAGGCCCATTCATAATCAAGTAGACAGACAATTAGTTGTTGCAGGATTAAGCTGTGTTGACGGCGTAATTTTGTTTAATGAGTCCACTCCTATTCATTGTATTGAATCAATACTTCCAGATATTCTTGTAAAAGGTGGGGATTATGATGCCATGGAAGTAAATCCAGAAAATCCAAAATTCATTGTTGGATCAACACTTATTAAAAAATCTGGAGGCAAAGTCGTCACTATTGACTTGGTTCCTGGTCATTCTACAACGGCAATCTTAGGAAAGTGATTTTCCTTTTTGCCATTCGAAAAATGCAATAACTAAAATTAAAAGGGAAAAATTATAATAGATATCCTCTAGAGGAATGGTAAGAATACGCCAACCTAAAATATGAGATTCCGAGTACCAAACAATTGGCTGACTTGTTGCTGCTCCTGTTAAAATTCCATTAACAAATAAAAACGGGATCAAACAAACCAGAAAAGTAAAAGAAAAATTCTCTAACCATGTTGGCTTCAACAAGATAGCAGTCAACGACAAAATAAATGCTAAGCAACAAGTAGATAAGGTATACCAATTATCAAAATTAAATAATGCAAGAGCCAAAGCGCTTATCAAAATGCTTAATAAAAAGATCTCTGAAATATTTTTTAGATTAATATTTGGAAAATATGCTTTTAATACTTGGTGTACAAAAACACAGTTATAAGGAACTATTATAAAAAACAACACTTCCTCAAGTGGAAGGTGCCCTAAATAAATGCCTAATAAATATAAAGGGTTAAACCCCCAAATTTCTTTTATAGTAAAATATTCATCCCAAATTAAAAAAATAGCCCCTGTTATAATCAAGCCTAAAATTAAAAAACGAATTTCTTTATAGAATGCCACCTTTTTATCAAAGCTTAAAGCGAGTGGCCCAATAAAAACTCCGATAATTAAGACGGCATATAAACTCATTTGCTTTGGATATTTCTTAAAAAAGCGGTGCGTGCCTCTCGATAAAATTTTCTCGGGACAATAAGCATTCCGAAACATTCGCTTTTTTCTTTTCCGATGTTTTTATGGTGAATTTTATGGGCTCTTCTAATGGCGTAAAAATAAGGATGATCAATATTTTTTAACCAATTAAAACGCCTGTGAATGAAAACATCATGTACTAAAAAATAAGAAGCTCCATAACAAGCAATTCCAAAACCTATCCAAACCACTTCATAATTTTTAGCCATCATCCCTAACATAATACACAACCAAGAAGGTATAGCAAATATGAGCAAGAAAACATCATTTCTTTCAAAAAAACCGGGCTCAGCTTGGTGGTGATCTTTATGGAAATACCACATTATTCCATGCATAATAAATTTATGGGTAAACCATGCAACAAATTCCATGAAGAAAAAAGTTGAAATTAAAATTAATGGCCCAATCCAAAACATTAAAATAAATTTAAAATAATAAAAAATAAACTCATTAATATAAACAAGATTCCTACTACTTTGTTCATTGGCTCTTTTATCCAGTAAAAATATAACACTTGTAATAACAAGGATACAAAAAACCAAGAAACATAATTAAAAAATGGTATTTGATTGTTCGCCCAAGACCAATATCCATTTTCAATTGCAACCGGCTCCATCAATATATCAAAAAACACCATGATTAAGGTAGCAAGTAATATTCTTAAGAACCGTTGCTTTGAAAATCTAGAAGCCCAATAGGAAGCGCCTACAGCTAAAGTTGCCCAATTCAATCCAATAACTAAAGGAACACCCATTATTTTAGTTCCTAAATTTAGATCATAATGATAAACTCCAAAAAGATAGCCTGTATTTACACCTACCCATTCAGAAAGCCACCCCATTAAAAAAGCAATAAATAAAAATTTAATTACCCTTCCTCTTGGTGGTTCAATAGTAAAAAGTATTGCGAGAAAGGAAATCGTCAAATTAATCGATGACAAGGGTAAAATAATGGATTTCCATGTTGGAGATAAAATACCAAACAACCCAACACTGTATAAAATAATCAGAATGATTATTACAATGTGCTCCCTATTTATTTTTTGAAATTTCATCTCAATTTTGTTCTATTTTTCCCTTGATTGCATGTTCCAATGTGTCTGTCAAAGTATGAAATTTTACCCCTGTAGTTTCGCAAATCAATCGATTATCATAGGTGATATTCTTATAGGCTGAATATACAGATTCTATCGTTAACCCGTTCCTTTTTCGCAATATTAAATTTATTAACTCGGAAAAAGAAGCTACAACTAAAGATAACCAACGCGGAGATTTAATTTTTGGAGCTTTTTTATTAAACAGAAGCGCAAGGGCTTCCAGCAATTCTTTGAAGGCAATGTTTGGACCTGTACATAAAAACTTCTTGCTTGATATTTCAGCATTCATTAAATAGTGCATGGAGTATACCACATCTCTTACATCTACAATAGCATTAGACCCACTTGGATAAAAGCCTATACCTTTAGAGGCAGATTTAAATATTGATAAAGAACTTTCTTTCCAATTTCCTGGACCAAGAATAACACATGGATTTATGATTACAGCCTTCAATCCTTCTTCAATCCCTCTCCAAATTTCTTTTTCTGCGGCAAATTTTGAAATAGAATACCCGCTAACTTCAGGTCCTGGAATCCACTTAAAGGATTCATCTGTTAAACCGTTTGAATTATAGGATAATGCAGCTGTTGAACTTACATAACATAGTTTTTCAACCTTATGTTTTAAACAGAAATTAACAATATTAGCCGTGCCCGCTCTGTTTACTTGCATGCAACGATGAAAGTCAATCTTATGAAAAGAAACTAATGCTGCACAATGATAAACATGCGTAATATTATGAAATAATAACTCTAAATCTGTTAGAGAAAGTATATCCCCCTTTATCCACTCTATTTTATTAAAAAAATACTCCGCTTCTTCCTTAAAATAAAAAATAAAAATTTTCTTTGTGTCTTGTTTTCTGTTTTCAGAACGATATAAAGCACGGACAATAGCTTCATCTTGAGTCAATTTACAAAGCAAATGACTTCCAACTAATCCACTAGCGCCAGTTACTAAAATCATTTTTTAATATTAAAAATGGCATCAAGCGCCTCACAAAAAGCAATTGCAGCAATAGTAAGTGTGTTTTCATCGTGGGCAGAAGAAATGAAACCAACCTCGTATCCACTTGGACCTAAATACACTCCTTTTTCAAGTAAGGCAAGATGCAATAGATTAAAATTATGCATGTCGGGATTAATATCAGATGCTGCAATTATTCTTTTTTTACCATCAAACGAGAGCCAAAATATAGAACCAATAGACACAATCTCAAATGGATATTGATTTTCTGAAGCGTGTTTATTAATGGTTGATACAAATGTTCTTGTTTTATCTGCAAGACCTTCATAAAATCCTGGAGCTGAGCATTCGGTTAATTGTGCAATGCCAGCTGCCATTGCAACGGGATTCCCAGAAAGTGTCCCTGCTTGATAAACAGGTCCATCAGGAGAGATAAAAGACATTATTTCTTTTTTTGCTCCATAGGCTCCAACGGGAAGCCCACCCCCAATAATCTTACCATAAGTTACTATGTCGGGATGAATTCCATAAAGCAACGAGGCGCCGCCAAAGGCAACTCTAAAACCAGATATTACCTCATCAAATATTAATAAAATTTCATTTTTTGTACAAAGAGCTCTAAGCGCCTCTAAAAAAACTTTGTCCTGCAAAATGAGCCCATTATTTGCTGGTACAGGCTCGATAATAACACAAGCGATTTCCGCTTTATTTTGTTCTAAGCATTGCGTTAAAAGCTCGATATCATTTAAAGGTAAAACAATAGTTTCTTGCGCTAATGCTTCAGGAACTCCTGCACTAGAAGATGTTCCAAAAGTAATTAATCCACTGCCAGCTTTAACTAAAAGTGAATCTACATGACCATGGTAACAGCCATCAAATTTGACTATTTTTGATTTTCCAGTAAACCCTCTGGCCAATCGAATTGCAGACATCACGGCTTCAGTGCCAGAAGAAACAAATCGCAACTTATCTATGAAAGTTATTCTATCAAGAATTAATGCTGCTAACTCATTTTCTTTTCGAGTAGGAGCACCAAAACTTGCTCCATTTTCTAAAGTAGAAACTATACCCGAAAATACCTTGGGGTGATTGTGACCAAGAATTAAAGGCCCCCAACTACAACAAAAATCAATATATTGATTGTCGTCTTCATCCCACAAAGTGCACCCATCACCCTTTTTAATAAATATAGGAGTCCCTCCCACAGAACGAAATGCGCGAACGGGTGAGTTTACCCCACCAGGGAAATAGCGGCTAGAGGTCTCAAATAACTTTTCCGAATTACTTCTATTCAATTGACTCATTATCTTGTTTATCTTTGTTTTTACAAAAATAACAAAATTCAAGCGCTTATGTTTTTCGACGACTCCTTTGCCTTTGCAAAAGAATTAGACAACAATGATCCC
>CANJQZ010000085.1 GCA_947476515.1 Flavobacteriales bacterium | reverse complement strand
TATAGGGGTCAGCCTGTGCAAGATGATGTATACACTTGGCGTCTAAGCTATACAAGACCTCATAGAGAAGAGGAGCATATGGATGGCCATGTAAATGTTATCCGATAATTACATAGGAATTATCTTCGAAACCTCTTGTACATTGTTGCATTAATTGTACCTTCGCAATCGTATGAAAAACATAAGAAATTTTTGCATTATTGCCCATATTGATCACGGTAAAAGTACCCTTGCTGATAGATTATTACAAACAACTGGTACTATTTCTGATAGAGATATGAAGGCTCAGGCTTTGGATGATATGGATTTAGAGCGGGAACGCGGAATCACCATTAAAAGTCATGCAATTCAAATGAACTATAATCATGAAGGTCAAGATTATATTCTTAACCTGATAGATACACCAGGACATGTTGATTTTTCCTATGAAGTTTCTCGTTCTATTGCTGCATGTGAAGGAGCCTTATTAATAGTGGATGCGTCACAAGGAATAGAAGCTCAAACTATTTCTAATTTATATTTAGCACTTGATCATAACTTAGAAATAATCCCTATTTTAAATAAAATGGACCTGCCAGGCGCAATGCCTGAGGAAGTTTCAGATCAAATAATGGAATTAATTGGCTGTGATCTAGAGGATATCATTCAAGCTTCTGGTAAAACTGGACTGGGCGTTGATAAAATTTTAGATGCTGTAATCAACAGAATTCCTGCACCTGAAGGTGATGAGAACGCACCATTACAGGCCATGATTTTTGATTCTGTTTTTAATCCATTTAGAGGAATAATTGCTTATTTCCGTATAAGAAATGGGGTGTTAAAAAAAGGGCAAAAAGTTAGATTCTTTAACACTGGGAAAGATTATAATGCAGATGAAATTGGTATATTAAAAATGGATCTTTCACCTCGCAAAGAAGTGCGCGCTGGAGATGTTGGGTATATTATTTCAGGAATTAAACAAGCCAACGAGGTTAAAGTTGGAGACACCATTACTTTGACAGAGAATCCTTGTGAAACAGCAATCAAAGGATTTGAAGATGTGAAGCCAATGGTTTTTGCTGGTATTTATCCTGTTGATACAGAAGACTATGAAGAATTGCGTTATTCAATGGAGAAACTGCAACTCAATGATTCTTCTTTGGTTTTTGAACCTGAATCTTCTGCAGCTTTAGGTTTTGGTTTTAGATGCGGTTTCTTAGGTATGTTGCACATGGAAATCATACAAGAAAGATTGGAAAGAGAGTTTAATATGACTGTTATTACGACAGTTCCCAATGTTTCGTATAAATCTTATATGAAAAAGGATACTCAAAAGGTTATTATAGTTAACAATCCATCTGAATTGCCTGACCCATCAGGAATGGATCGTATAGAAGAACCTTACATTCAAGCACAAGTAATTACGAAGACAGAATATGTTGGCTCTATTATGACTTTATGTGTTGAGAAAAGAGGAGAATTAAAAAATCAAGTCTATCTAACACAAGACCGGGTAGAAATTTCTTTTGAAATGCCTTTAGCAGAAATCGTATTTGATTTTTATGATCGATTGAAATCTGTCTCAAGAGGTTATGCATCTTTCGATTATCATCCAATTGGATATAGAGAATCTGATTTGATTAAAATGGATTTATTATTAAATGCTGAACAAGTAGATGCTTTATCTGCTTTAGTACATAGAAGCAATGCCTTTGATTTAGGAAAACGGATTTGTTTAAAGTTAAAAGAACTCATCCCAAGACAACAATTTGAAATTCCTATTCAAGCCGCAATTGGAGCAAAGATTATAGCAAGAGAAACCATTAAAGCATTAAGAAAAGATGTTACTGCTAAATGTTATGGCGGTGATATTTCTAGAAAAAGAAAATTATTAGAGAAACAAAAAGAAGGTAAAAAAAGAATGCGACAAGTGGGTCGTGTTGAAGTGCCACAAGAGGCATTTTTAGCTGTACTAAAACTTAACGATTAAATTATATAACGATGACACCAACTATTTCAACTTTTGAAAGTATTTTAAATCACACCCATTCTGGCCTTAGATGGGTAGCGCTTATTTTATTGATTTTAGCGGTTTTTTATGCTTTTACAGCTAAGAAATTTGAGAAAAAACATAAAATGATTACCCTTTTTGCGATGGTTACTTTGCATTTACAATTTGTAATTGGAATAGTGCAGTTCTTTTTATCTGAAAAAGTAACTTTTGCAGCTGGGTGGATGAAAAACTCATTACATCGTTTTTACGGAATGGAACATCTGATTGGAATGTTACTTGCGATTGTGCTGATTACAATAGGATATAGTAAGTCCAAAAGGAAAGAAAACGATGCGGATAAATTCAAAACTATTCGTTTATTCTACTTAATTGGATTTATCCTTATACTTTTATTTATTCCTTGGCCCTTCAGAATCAATCTTGGTGGTGGATGGTTTTAAGGAGTCTCTATATTAGTATTTGCTTGGTTTTTATTAGCGCTTGCACCTCGTCATCTAATGAGATTAAATCTGGCCCACCAGAAACTCCAGAAGTATTAGGGGAGAATTTATTTATTATGAATTGTGCCGCTTGCCATGGAGATGATGGAAAACTAGGAGCATCCGGAGCTAAAGATTTGACGAAGTCGCGTTTAAAGGATCATGAGATTATGAAAATTCTCAAGGAAGGAAAAAATTCAATGCCTTCGATGAAAGCTAATTTAGAAACTAAAAAAAATATGGATCTGGTTATTGCGCATATTAAAAAACTAAGACATTGACAGAGGGACATAGTACCATTGACGCTGTGGAAGAAGATTGCGTTTTAGTTGGTGTAATTAGCGCGGACATTACCGAAGCAATTGAAATCGAATATTTAAATGAATTAGAATTTTTAGCGGAAACTGCTGGAGCATTTTCGAAAAAAAGATTCATGCAGCGTTTACCTCATCCACACCCAAAAACTTATGTTGGAAAAGGAAAATTAGAAGAAATTAAACAATATATCAACGCAACGAATATTGAATTGGTTGTATTTGATGACGAATTATCTCCCTCACAATTAAGAAATATTGAAAGAGAATTAGAATGTAAGGTAATAGATAGGCCTATTCTGATTCTTGACATCTTTGCAAGCAGGGCCCGATCATTTCATGCAAAGACGCAAGTAGAATTGGCGCAATTACAATATATGTTACCGAGATTAACGCGCATGTGGACCCACCTTGAGCGACAAAAAGGAGGAATTGGGTTGAGAGGTCCGGGAGAATCTCAAATCGAGACAGACAGACGGATTATTCAAATGCGGATCTCCTTAATGAAAGAACGATTACAAGACATTGATAAACAAATGGCCGTTCAAAGAGGCAACAGAGGTCAATTGGTGCGTGTGGCATTAGTTGGATATACCAATGTTGGAAAAAGTACCTTAATGAATCTGTTGGCTAAGTCAGAAGTATTTGCTGAAAATAAATTATTTGCTACCCTAGATACTACAGTGAGAAAAGTTGTGGTGGAGAATATGCCAATGCTTTTAACCGACACCGTTGGTTTCATAAGAAAATTACCACAACAATTAATGGAGTCGTTTAAATCAACCCTTGATGAAGTTAGAGAGGCGGATTTATTGGTGCATGTACTTGATATTTCTCATCCCAACTTTGAAGAGCAGTTTCAAGTAGTAAACGAAACATTAAATGAAATTGATAAAACTGAAAAGCCCTGTATCATTGTATTCAATAAAATTGATGCCTATCACCCCGATCCAATGGAAGGTGATGAAGAAAATGATAGATCTGAATCTTTAGCTGATTTGAAAAAAACTTGGATGGCAAAGATGGGTAAAACTCAATGCGTATTTATCTCCGCCCAGGACAAAGAGAATATCGAAGAACTTAAAACCGTTCTATACGAAGAAGTCAAAACCATCTTCAAAATCAGATATCCTTATAATAATTTTCTTTACTAGAATCTTAACTTAAATTTTAGGCACAAAAAAAAGGGAGAAGTAAGCTTCTCCCTTTTAATTTATTAAGTGTAATTATTTAACAATTACATTCTTAGTAGAAGTGAATCCATTAGCAGTAATAGAAACGATGTAGCTTCCTTTTGCAACATTTTCAGTTGAGAAAGAAACAACTTGTGTTCCAGATAAATTGCTTACATTTTTAGTAGCAATTGTACGACCTTGAATATCGATCAAAGCAACTGCAACATCTTGATTGTTTGCTTCAAAAGAAACATTAACAACATCAGCAGCAGGATTTGGATAAACATTAACAGCCATTAATTCCATTTCATTCAATCCAAGAACACCTGTTTTGAATACAGAAGCTTCCATTGCTCCAAAAGAAGCGCCAGATACTAAAGTGTTTGCAGCAGCATCAGTAACAGAGTAAGCTCCATTACCATAGTTACAACAAATACCATCACCATATGCATCATAGATTTCGAATGTATAACATTGAGAAGCGCTTAATGCAACTGTAACTGGAGTTTGAACCGTTTGTCCAGCAGCAGTTAAATCTGTCCAAGGACCTCCTTGAGAAACTACTGTTCCTGTACTGTTTTTAATTTTCCATGTTGTTTCAGAACCATAAGCATCTGTAGTGATGTTTACTGTAGCATATTGAGAAACCGCGATTAATGCAGTTGCAATGTTAGCCGTAACAGCATTGTTGGTAGCTAAAGCATCACCTGTTGTAGTAACCGTTACTGTCAAAGCACCACCTGTAAAAGAAGGGATTGGAGTACAGTTTACAGTAGCAACTCCATAAGTAGCTAAACTTCCTGTGTAAGATCCAGTAGAAACTGTTGTTCCACCTTGAGTAACTGTAATAGTTGCAGAAGTTAATGCAGAAGTACCATTGTTTTGAATTTGTACCATTGGAGTATAAGAACCTTCACAATGAACTAAAGAACCTTTGTAAGCTAAAGCAGCAACATCAGCAGGGTTAGATGCAGGCGCTGGACAAGTTCCAACATAACTGTTTAATAAAGCAACTGTTCCAATTGCACCAGCAACTCCTGATTGGATTACCGTACGGTTAGGACAAATTACATACATTACAGGGAAATAAGGAATTTCAAGTCCTGAATTTGTAAAAGATGCACCTGTTGTTAAATCGATAATTGGGAAATTTTCTCCAGCTACCCAGTTGCCTTGAGTATTTGCACCTGTTCCGTTTAAGTCAGCGCTTGTTGTTGTAGCATCACCTTCAATAAATAATACCATAGCATCATTTGCTCCAGCAGGACCATGAGCAGCATAGAATGTATTCAATGCTCCAGTGTTGTGGTAATTCCAACATGGACCACACCAAGTAGCAGAAACATCAATAACAACCATTTTACCAGCATCAAGGATAGCAAAAAGATTTTGTGTGTTTCCATTGATATCAGTCAAATTGAAATTGGAAACTACTGAACCAACTGGTGTTTGTGCGCTTGCACTTAACACTCCAGCAAATACAGCAATAGAAAGTATTAGTTTTTTCATTTTAAATAGATTTAAGTTATCGGTAAAAATAACTCCAAATTTCTATCAAACAAAACTTTTTAGGCATAATTATTCAATTTTCGAGTTGAATAATTGCAAATAAACTTAAAATGTTATTTTTTCTTGAGTTGCTCTTTGATAAAAAGCTCTATTGCGCCTACCATTGAAGGGGCTTTTGGGTGCGGGGCGTGGACATCCAAACGCAAATTATGTTTAACAACCGCATTAGCGGTGGTTGCTCCAAAAGCAGCGATGGCTGTTTCATTTTGTTTAAAGTCAGGGAAATTTTTAAATAAAGATTCAATCCCGCCTGGACTAAAGAAAACTAATAAGTCATAATACACATCCTCTAGATCAGATAAATCTGATGCTACGGTTCTGTATAATATTGTTTTAGAGAATTGCATCTTTTGTAGCTCCAGCGTTTGAGGAATGTTATCTCTAAGGATATCCGTACAAGGAAGTAAAAAGTTTTCTCCTTTATGTTTCTTCATTAATTCGGTTAATTCTTCAATAGTTTGCTTTCCGAAAAAGATTTTTCTCTTGCGGTAAGGAACATATTTTTGAAGATATAGGGCAACAGCCTCAGAAATACAGAAATACTTCATTGATTCTGGAACTTCAAATCGTGTTTCCTGTGCAATTCTAAAAAAATGATCAACAGCCACTTTTGATGTTAGAATAACTGCGGTATGATCTGCTAGATTGATCTTTTGCGCACGGAACTCTTTCGCGTCAATTCCTTCCACTTTAATAAAGGGACGGAAATCGATTTTTAACTTATACTTGGCCGCAAGATCAAAGTAAGGTGATTTATCTCCTTCAGGTTGAGGTTGAGATACTAAAATGGTTTTAATTGCCAAGGATAATCTATTTTAATAATTCACTACTTAACAAAACTGGAAAAACGAGAGCCATATAGTCCAAATAAAACTAACATAGGAAGCAGTTCCAAGGTGCAAAGATACAAAATTATGTAATACCATGGTATAGCAAGAAGGTAAGCGCTCCAGATACCCTTTAAAATTCGTGTCACTAACAATATTATAAAAACTAATAAAGCAAAAATTAGGAGATGGTCTAGTAGTTTAACATTTAACAAAGAAAAAATAGCAACTCCCAAAAATAAGAAACCTCCGAAAAAAAATGAGAATCTGGTATTAAATTTAATTTGCCTTGTTACTTCATGTTTCCCCACCAATAAAGTAATTAACCATTGTCCAGATTTCCAATACAACAAAATAAACAAAGGGATGCCTAAGAGAAGATAAAAGTCTACATCAGAACAAGGTGTTCTCCGAATGATTTGAAAAATCGTTAATCCCCCACTAATTAAAAAATTCAATATTAACACGAGGGCGGTGCCATTTTCAATCCGTTCTTGTTCATTAATCAATTGATCTTGCCACTTTAATCTTTTAAACCCTTGCAGAACCAGCACAAATAGTCTTTCTTTATTTAAGCGTGCTAAAGCAATTAATGCCAAACACAATAAGGCACAAAACAAAAGTCCATTTGTGATTTGCGGTTCCCTTAATTGCAATATCATTTTATGATCCATTTCTACTTAAATAATTACTTGGTGCAAAATTAATTAGAAAGTCCATTAAATTAGATTTTATTTATTCAGTACTTTTGTCAAAATAAAAATATTCATAATGAAAACAGATCTTTATAAACACCCTGATTATTACGCATTAGATGATTTATATACTGATGAACATAAATTAATCCGGGATACGGCTAGACAATGGGTGAAAAAAGAAATGTCTCCTATAATTGATGAGCATTATGAAAATGCAACTTTTCCGATGCATATATTGCCTGGACTTGGAGAAATTGGAGCCTTTGGCCCTTATATTCCAGTGGAATATGGTGGGGCTGGATTAGATCATATCTCTTATGGATTGATTATGCAAGAATTAGAAAGATGTGATTCAGGACTGCGCTCTACAGCATCTGTTCAATCTTCATTGGTGATGTATCCTATTTGGAAATATGGTTCTGAGGAACAAAGAATGAAATATTTGCCCAAATTAGCCACTGGCGAAATGATGGGTTGTTTTGGATTGACGGAACCAGATTTCGGTTCTAATCCGGGTGGAATGATCACCAATTTTAAAGATGATGGAGACCATGTTATTTTGAATGGTGCCAAAATGTGGATATCCAATGCTC
>CANJQZ010000084.1 GCA_947476515.1 Flavobacteriales bacterium | reverse complement strand
TCAATACGAAGTAAAAAATAACGACATGATTAAGGCTCCAATTTTTGGAATAGCAGGACTTGTTTCGGTAGGTAAAAAAGCAAGTTTTATAATGGATGCCATGTTTTTGATGGGGCGTTGGGAGAGTAAGTCTTATGATCAGACTATTACCAACTTCTTCAATCCATTAAATCCAACTCAATTAGCTTACACTACTGTTTCCAATGTCACTTCTAATTCGTTTTCTGCCCAAGCAAATTTATTGATATTCATGCCTGGAATGCGATTTCAAACCTCTGAAAATAGAGCCTTTCAAGTGTCTCTCGCTGGTGTAATTGGAAAATTTGGAACTTCTTCTCGTCCTTTTTCTTTTCCCTTACCTATGTGTTCATGGTATTTTAAATTCTAAAAATGCCTCACACAACGCAAACGGAGCTTATTCGGCTTATAAAAGTTAAAATAGGTCCTGATGATGCATTAGGTCAAGTTTTGGCTGAACATTTAAGTATTAGTCTAGATGCGGCGTATCGCCGTATGAGGAACGAAACTCCCTTAACGATTCGGGAAACACAAAAACTTTGTTTGGCATTTGACATTTCTTTTGATGCCCTATGTCAATTAAAAACGGGAAATGTAATTTTTTCCTATCCACCCTTAAACAGCTATGATTTTAGTCTTGAATCCTATTTTGAAGGAATTCTTGCAGCATTTAAAAAAATAAAAGCGAATCAAAATCCGAAGATTATACTTACGATTAATAACACTCATTTTTTTCAATTGATTAATTTTCCTCAATTGGCTCGCTTCAAACTTTTCTTTTGGGCAAAAACCCATTTGCAGATTCCTGCTTATCAAAACATGACCTTTAAGCATGAGAAAACACCAAAGAGAATTTTTGAATTGGGTAATGAGATTCTTCAAATGTATAATTCCATCCCATCTGTTGAAATTTTTGATCCTGAATTAATGCGTGGATTTATGAGACAGATATTGTACTATTATCAAGCTCAAATGTTTGAAGATCCCAGTTATGCACTATTTCTATGTGATAGGGCTTTGATGCTTTCAGCTCATCTTAAAGCTCAAGCTGAAATAGGTAAAAAATTTATATTCGGCACGCAAGCGCCTGCTCAAGGAAATAAATTTGATATGTATTTCAATGAAACCATCAACTCTGATGGCAGTTTTTATTACGAAAGTGATAAAAATAATGGTTTATTTATTACACATAATATCATGAATTATTTGCATACAGATGACCCTAATTATTTAGTTGATGCCAAACAGGTAATCGATAAACAACTAGCGAATTCTAGTCTCTTGAGTGTTGTAAATGAAAAAGCTAGGCAACAATATTTTGCTGATTATGATAAAATGATTCGAGCTTTTAAAAAGAAAATTGAAGCAGATCTTGAATTTGAATAACTGCGTATTATGCAAGTTCTAATTTGAGCTTCTAAACATAAAAACCAGCCCATTAAATTATTATTAAGCCCTTCACTTGCGTAATTCGCAAGTGAAGGGCTTTTACTGTTATTATTTAGTTTGGAAGATATTGTTTTACCCAACTAAATTTGTCCAATATAATTTAATAATATGAAAACAAAACTTTTATTTATTTCGACATTGTTTCTTGGTTTTTCGCTAGGTGCACAAAATACAGATGCTCCTTCAATTGCTGTTGCAAGTCCTTATGTGAACAATTTATCCATTAAACCTGAATCAGCTGCAAAAATGATGCGCTTAGAATTAATTAAAATGGGGAAATTTAAAGTGTATGATGAATTTGATATGGCTGATGTTCTTAAGATAAATGATGAATTTCGGACCGCTTGCTTTGGTCAACGATGCTTAGGTAAAATGGGACAAGAGCTAAAAGTAGATTTTGTGGCTTGTGGCAGTTTTGATGGCTTAGGGAATAAAATAGTGGTGTCTGTAAAAATTGTTGATGTTAAGAATCAAACGATATTTAAATCTTCTGTTAAGGAGTTTGATAATCAAGAATTTGAAATTCAAAGAATGATTGAAATTGTTTTGAAGGAAATGAATGGTATTTCAGTTGATAAAATATTATCTGATAAGCTTTCTTTCAAAAATGAAATAATTACCTCAAATAATGTAGGAAAAATCAATAATTCTGGACCAAGAGTTGGAGTTGCAATGCTTACTGGTTCACTAAATGAATTTGCTACACGCTCCGAGGATCAGGGAGGTCTTGGAATTGCACCTGCCGTAAGTATGATTGGATATCAATTAGAAGGACAATATGTTGGAACAGAAAATTTCTCAGCATTAATTGAAGGAATTTTTAATGTTTCTGGATTGGAACAAGGACAATTTATTCCTTCAATTACCATTATGAATGGATTTCGATTTGGAAAAGGCGGATGGGAATTTGCTTTTGGCCCTGGTTTTAGTGTTAAGTCCGTATCAAAGGGTTTCTTTGATAAGGACAATACATTTGGAACGCCAGATCGCTATTATTCAGAAACTGATTGGAGTAATTATGCACTTGACAACTATGGCAATGATCCAATATATCAATTGAATGGTGTTTTCCAAGCACCAAGTGTTTCTAGTTTTAATAGTAATTACTCCTATAAATCTTTCTTAGACAAAAGGGGAACTAAGCAAATTAATACAAGTTTTGTTTTTGCTTTTGGTCGAACATTTCAAGCAGGAGCTTTAAATATACCTATCAATTTGTTTTATTCTTCTCAAAAAGGGGGCGGTTATGCAGGTGTTAATATTGGATTTAATGTCCAAAAAAGTAAACAACCGATTAATAAAACTTCGGGTCATAATTAAATAAAATTTCCATCGGATTAATTAGGGAGCTTTTGCTCCTTTTTTTTTATAGATTACATTTCTTTCTTTAAATTTGTATTCTGTAGAGATGTGTCCAAGTGTTGAACATGCAGACTCTATCAACAACTACAAAGAAAATATTTGAAATATTTTTACCTATTCCTGTTTTTAACTGCACATTCAGTTTTTGGTCAATCTGATATTAGATTTACCAATTATACTATTGCAGATGGTTTGTCCCAAAGTTTTGTCACTACTGTTATTGAAGATCAGCAGCATAGTATTTGGGTGGGAACGCAAGAAGGCCTTAATCAATTTAATGGCCAAAATTTCCAAGTATTCAATAGAGAAAATTCTAAAGGCTTAGCAAGTTCATATATTACTTCCTCTACAAAAAGTAAAAATGGAATGCTATGGTTTGGATCTGCCAATGGTCTGGTTTCGTTTAATCCAGCAAATGAAGAATTTAAAACCCATTTCCTCAATAATAGAGGTGCTTTATTTATTGAACATTTGGTAATTGATCAACAAGATAAATTATGGCTCCTTGCACAAGGAAACCAACTTTATTGCTTTGATGTAAAAAAGAATAAATTCGTTAGTCCACCAAAATCAATAAAAAAACTTAAAGTTCAATTTATTTATGCCTGCCCAGATGGCAAAATCGTACTGGTTCATGATAATAATTCAGTATCTTATTTTTCCACATCTAGTCAAGTTTTAAGGTCAATTCAAAAACATCCACATTGGAAAAATGCTGGGGTGACTATCTCCTCTATTTATGCCATTAAAGGGGACCGAAAAATTTATTTTGGAACCAATAAGGGAATTTATAGTCACCATTTTGGAGAAATGAAAACTTCGGTAGCATTTAATAATTTGAACCAATTTATTTCATCTGCCATTATTGGAATTGAAAAACATCAATCAATTTGGTATTTTGCAACGGCTAGACAAGGTCTTTTCCAATATAATGAACATAGAAATGTTGTAATTTGTACCGAAGATATTTTTCAAAAAAACACGCTCTTAAACAATAATCTATCCTCTTTAACTGTAGATCAATCTGGGGTGTATTGGATCGGAAGTGAAAGAGGACTTTCAAGTTTTAATCCAAAAGAGAGAGGTTTTTATTCTGTTGGACCAAGTGGAGATTTGAAAAAGGGATTGCCGTCTCAAAATGTTTGGAGTTTCTGTGAATTAGGTGCTTACATGTATATAGGAACTGACATTGGAATTTCTCGGGTCAATAGGCAAACTGGAGTCTTTCAGCATTTCCAAAAAAATAAGGGACAGAATGCTTCTTTTAATACTGATGGGTCTATTATTTGCATGACGCCAAAAAACAATAACACCATTTTCTTTGGCTGCTTTGATGGACTTTATGAATTTACCCCAATTACAGGAACTTTTAAAAAAATAGATCTTAAATTAAAAGAGCCAGAACGCCTGCATAAAAGAGTATATGTGATTGTAAAATGGCAAGAAGATCAGTTTTTTATTGGCACCAATGCAGGGGTCCTTTTGTATAATACCAAGACGCATAAGACTGTAGTTTTTGAACATGATAATCTTCATCCAAAAAGCACCATTTCTAAAGGCGTATGCAGAAATATATATAAAGATAAACAAGGGAAGTTTTGGTTTACAACAAGTAATGGGGGATTAAATTTATATGATGCTAAACACAATCTAATTCAACCCTATTTTTTGAATGAGAAAATATTGGGTCTGACAAAGGATTTGATAACATCAATTTATCAAACAGGAAGAAATGAATATTATATTGGAACCTTAGGTTCAGGCCTCATTCAACTCAATACAAGGAATAATTCTGTTAAGCTTTATACCAAAAAGGAAGGCCTTCCTAATAATGTTATTTATGCAATTTTACCAGGAAAAAACAAGGATATTTGGATGAGTACCAATCGTGGATTGGCTTCTATCAATACCGCAACACATGAGATAAAAAAATTCAATGAAATTAATGGTTTAGTATGTAATGAATTTAATTCGAATGCCTATTGTCGCGCTTTAAATGGCGAACTTTTCTTTGGAGGGATTTATGGATATAGTCATTTTAATCCGAATGAAATAAATAACAATTCACTTACCACTGGGCTGAATATCATCAAAATCACCATCGACCCGAATAAAGCGCATCCTAAAGGTGAAATTATAAATGCCTATTCACTAAAACACGAAACAAATAATCAAATTGAATTAGATTACCATCAAAGAAGTTTTACTGTTCATTTTCAAGCAAGTAATCTTACAACCCCTTCTCTTATTAATTACAAGTATATTTTAGTTGGCGATCAAATTGACAGTAAGAATTTTTCATTGACGAATGATTTAAATTTTAATGCTTTATCAGCAGGCGAATATCATCTTGAGATTTTTGCAAAAATAGGGGATGGCCCTTGGTCAATCCAACCAGCTGTCCTCAATTTTAAAATTAACCCTCCCTATTGGGCAACTTGGTGGTATTGGACAATCATTATAATTATAACCGGACTAGTAGTTCTTGTTATGATCAAGCAAAGGATTGAACATGTTCGCCGTGACAAAGTGAAGTTAGAAGTTAAAATTGCAAAGCGAACAAAGGAGATCAGAGATCAAAAGACACAAATTGAAATTCAAAATGAACTGATAAAAGAGGAAAAAAACAAAGTTGTGGAGCAACAGGGACTTTTAATGAAAGAGAAGGAGAAAGCAGAACAATGGCTCAAAAACGCCTTGCCATTAGAGGTAATTAAAGAGCTCAAAATGCGTGGAAAGGTACAAGCCAAGGCCTATGAATCCGTCTCTGTAATGTTTACCGATGTGGTAGGATTTACAAAAATTGCTGAATCTATGTCGCCCACACGCCTGGTATCAAAACTCGATGTTATTTTCAAAAAATTTGATGCGATTTCCGTTGCTAATAATTTAGAAAAAATAAAAACAATTGGAGATTCCTATATGGTTGCTGGGGGCATTCCAGAGAAAAACTCCACCCATCCTATTGATACATGTATTGCTGCGCTTCAAATGCAACATTATATGCAAAAACTTAAGTATGAAGCAATAGCAAATTACAAGGATTATTGGAGTTTGAGAATTGGGATAAATACTGGGCCTGTTACCACTGGGGTTATTGGAAAATTGAAAATAGCATATGATGTTTGGGGTGCTACTGTGAATCAAGCGCAACGAATGGAAATGCTATCTGAACCCGGAAAAGTTACGGTTTCTGGAAACACTTTTATGTTTGTAGAGCCTTATTTTGAATGTGAATTTAAAGGGAAAGCACAGACAAAATCTAAAACACTTGTTGATATGTATGTGGTACATCGTATCAAACCTGAATTATCAGAGAATGGAGAAGGGTTAATACCCAATGATAGGTTTTATCAAATTGTTCAATTACACTTTTTTAGCAATATAAAGTACTATAAAGTTGAACATCAAATTCTGAAAAAGTTAAGTGTTGGTTTGTCTGAAGATCTCCTATATCATTCAGTTAAACATACTAAGGATGTAGTGAAAGCTATCGAGCGTATTGCACTAATTGAGGGTGTTACTGATGAGGGATTATTTTTATTGAAAACAGCTGCACTCTTTCATGATGCTGGCTTTATTAAGCAATATGATAGCAATGAGGCTATTGGCGCTCAGATGGCTTTAGATATTTTGCCTAAATATGGATATACCGAACAACATATTAAAACTATTGTCGCTCTAATTTATGTCACTGAAATTCCTCATAAACCTGTGAATAAGTTACAGGAAATTATGTGTGATGCTGATCTTGATTATCTTGGAAGGGATGACTTTGAAGTTATTTCAGATCGCTTGCGTCAAGAATTACGAAAAATGGGTAAAATTAATAGTGATCGTGCTTGGGATGAAATTCAAGTGGTTTTCCTCAAACAACACCGATATTTTAGCGTAACTTCAATTGCAACCCGTCAAGCAAAAAAAGAGGAAAACCTGGCCTTCGTAGAAAATCGTTTACTAGAAAATCGTTACCAAGATTAGATTATAAATCTCGGCTCCCATTATTTGTCTCAGGCACTTTAACTTTACTTTTTTTGTCTTTATATAATTTGACATTATAAATGTAGCTAAGACATAATATTTGCCTATTCACAGGTGCGGGAAGATTAATTTTTTGATCAAACATATAGCCAATTTGTAACTGGTGAGGTCCATTAAGATCTAAACTACTACCAACAAAGTACCTAATCTCATTAAATCTCCTGCCTAAATCAGAATAATTTGGATCATAAAAGAATTCAACACTGATCATGGGAGTTATTATACTATTATTGATATCGTATTCAATATTGGGTTTTATTCTAAATGCTTTATCGAATTCTGCATCATATTCAGAATTAAGATGTGAAAATTGGTATTGGTATCTAAATCTTAAGCCAGCTGAAAAGCGTTTTTTTTGGTAGTTGAATTGGGCATTAAAATTTATTCTACTGTATGCTTGATATGTGGCATCTAATTGTTTTTTCATTACATATCGAAAATCAACAGAAGGGCGAAACCAATCAACAAGCTTATATTTAAAACTGATTTGAGGAAATACTGTAGAAAACCCATTTGCTCCTATTCGATTCGTCCAATCTGCGCCAATTCCTACACGCTTACTCAAGGCTAATTTCGCCCCGGTTTCTGTCCAAGTCTGAAAAATATTGGTTTGCCCAAAACTAAAATTACACGCGAATAAGATGATAACTAAAAGATATCGCATTGAACTTAGATTTTTTTCTTTAGGGTAATGGTCCCTAAATCTACCACCTGATCTTTTGATGTAATCTCTATCTCTGAAAATACCACCACCTCTTGTAGTGAAGAGCAGGGATAACAATTTTCATATACGAAAACAGTGTATTTTCCAGGTCTTAGATATTTAAACTGAAAGCTACCGTCATAACTAGATTTAATGTCATCATCAAAATAAGTATCTGCAGTTCCATAAACAAT
>CANJQZ010000083.1 GCA_947476515.1 Flavobacteriales bacterium | reverse complement strand
TTATTTACATTTGAGGAAATAAGCGTTATGAATTTTCCTTCTCAAACACATGGTCAATCTGTTTTAGTGGAGTCAAATGTTGAAAAACTTGATTCTACAAACGCTCCAGAATTAAAGAGTGTTTTTACTTTCATCAATAAAAATGGTGTCAATAAGATCGTCTTCGATCTTTCTCACACTAAATATTGTGATTCATCTGGTTTAAGTGCTATACTCGTCGCAAATCGTTTGTGTAAAGATACCAATGGAGAATTTATTCTTACTGGTTTGCAAAGTTCTGTTAGAAAAATGATAGAAATAGCGCAGCTTGATAAGGTATTGGCAATTGTTGAAAATAAAGAAGCGGCATTAAATAGTTTTGAGTAGTCCTTTTCAAGTACATTTTTTAGGAAGTGGCGCTGCCTTACCTACTACCCACAGAGCACCAACTGCACAATATATTGTTTGTAATAATCGGCATCTATTGATCGATTGCGGTGAAGGTACTCAGATGCAAATGCGCAAATATGGTGTTCATTTTCAAAAAATCACTACAATTTTCATTTCTCATTTACATGGCGATCATTATTTTGGATTAGTGGGTCTCCTGAGTACTATGAACTTACTAGGTCGTACCAGTGGACTTACTGTTTATGGGCCACCTTTATTAGAAGAAATTTTGCGTTTACAATTTGAATCGGGTAACTCCAAATTCACCTTCAATATGCAATTTGTTCCTCTTGAAATGAAGGATAAAACCTTGGTTTTAGAGGATCGATTGATGAAAGTTTTTGCTTTCCCCTTAAAACATAGGGTTAAAACATTTGGTTTTATTATTGAAGAAAAGAAAGATGAATTACGCATAAATAAATTAGCTGTAGAAAGAGATCAAATAAGTGTAGATCACCTCAAAATTCTTAAGAAAGGTCTTGATGTTGAATTACTCAATGGAGATATTCTTAGTTATTTAGAATATACGCTACCTCCAAAATCTATTCTAAGTTATGCTTATTGTTCAGACACAGCACCTTTTGCGAAGCTACCTGAATACATAAAAGGTTCTACTGCTTTGTATCATGAAGCAACATTCATCGAGGAACATATAGATCGAGCCAAAACCACGCAACATTCTACAGCGAAACAGGCAGCGAAAATAGCCTTAGAGGGGGAAGTTAAGCAACTTTATTTGGGACACTTCTCATCGCGCTATACTTCCCTAGAGTTACATTTAACCGAGGCTTCAGAAGTTTTTCCTTCTGTTTGCTTGGTTGAAGACGGAATGCAAATTACAATTAAAGCTTAGATGCTCTGAGGGTGGAACTAATAATTTTTAGTTCATTTAGTAACTCCTGCGTAGTATGATTGTCTACATCCATTCCAAATCTAGCGGTTTCACAGCTGTGGAAGGTATTTTTAATTTTAGTAAGGATTTCTTCGTTGATATTTTTATCGATCATTGAGGAGAAAAGTACAGTTTTGTTGCTTGTTTTATAATCTATTCCTGCATAAATACTGCATATTTGATAAAGAACTGCTTCAATTTTATGAACTGAATTCGGTAGCGCATCTCCCATATTTTCTCCCTCCATTTTTTTAATAGCTTGTTCAATTTTTTTCCAAGAATATTCGATTGAATCCACCTCTTTATTAATTGGAATAACTGCAGCGGCTGTTGATTTTGAACTTATCTTTGGTCGTGTTATCCAACCTAATGCTGCTGCTGCACAAACAATCCCTCCAATACTTATCCACAATAATGGAGATGAAAACGGTTGTTTATTTTGTTCCACATTTCGGATTTCTTCTTTTTTATTTTTGAGTAATTGATTTTTTAATACCCTGGTTGCCCCTGCGCTACTTTGACCTTTATTGTCAGCTAAATGACCATTAAGTTCCTGCTTTTTGGTATGAAGGGTTATATATTTTTCTTTCGCGAGATCAAAATAACAAACATCTTGACATTCAATAGTATATTTTCCGTCGTCAATTATTTGAAGTAGAAAATTAAAGTCGACACTTCCTTCCGCACCTTTTGATCCGAATTCAAGATGTTCTGTAATTTTCGGATCCCCATAGGAAACAATTCCTTTGGGTAATTTAATTTTTGGGGTACTGATATTTTGTAAATTTCCGGTTCCACTTAATATTAAGATATAGGAGATTACATCACCTTTTTTCACCTCTATTTTGGAAATAGTTTCTTCCATAGATAAATTCCCCACCATTCCGATAAAACTTGAAGGTTGTCCATCTGGCAAAGGAATCACCTTAACACTTGTGCCGGTAGAAACGATAGGAAGTCCTTCAAAATCTTTTTTTAGAATTAATTTAAAGGGATTGATTTGAAGGGTGCCAGGACTTGAAGGAAAAATTATATTTCGATCATATTGAATGGTAAAGTAATTCTTATTGTTTAATTTTTCACTTTTAGCAATCAGGTGGTTGGAACTTGGAATTTCATGTTTATCAAGGGCTCCTTCAATTCTATAAGATTGATAATCTTCAAGATGTGTGGCGTAAAATCGTGAATATATTTTTGAATTGATCACCAATGCTTCACCTTCGTAAACGACTGATTTGTTTTTTTCAATAATTCCAAAGGCTGATTGTTTAAGTTGATTGCGGCTAATTTCACCATTGGAATTATAGACAGTCTCTTTTTTTACAGTGACATTCACCGTATTAGATTTATAAGTTTTATTTCCAGATCGTATTGATGCTGGTCCGAAAGTATAGGAACCTTCTTTATTTAAAGTTCCGTTCTGTGAAAAATAGAACATAGAAATGACCTTACCCGTGTTACTATCAAATTCTTGTTCCATTCCATTCATCATCGAGTAACCACTTGCGAAGGCACTAGGGAAATCTATTTTGATTTCTCCTTCAATATTGGACTTTACAGTAATAGTAATAGGTTCGCCTATCAAGATTACTTTTGGTTCTATTTCAAGGCGTACGATAGGCCTTTGGGCTAAAATAACCGTAGAGATTAAGGGCAATAAAAAACAAATATAATTTTTCATTACCAATTTTTATCAGTTGCGTTTTCTGCTCTATTGCCTTTGTTTTTCCTTGCAATTTTCCTTCTCGTTTTTGACTCTTGCTTGGTCAATTTATCAAGTATTTTATCAGCAATTTTGTTGGGTAGCTTGGATGGTTTCGGTGGATTATTACCTGGTTTTTTATCTTTATCCTTGTTTTTTGGTTTTGGTTTGTCTTTGGGCTTATTCTTATCTTTGGGCTTGTCTTTTTTCTTATCTTTTTTTAATCGACGAATTGATTCTGATAAATTATACTTGCTTGCTGGATCATTCGGGTTCAATCTAAGGGCTGATTTAAAAGCTTCAATGGCTTCTTGATATCTCTTTTGCTGAAATCTTGTATTGCCTAAATTATGAAAGTACTTTCCTTTTTCGCTGCGCTTTATTTTTTGTAGTCTTGTTTTTTGATACGCCTGATCTGCAGCAATAAAATTGTTGTTTCGGTAATGATTTTGAGCAATTTCTCTTGAAAGGTCTATATTTCTCGGTGCTATTTTTTGGGCTGCTTGGTAATATTGATTGGCTTTTTGATAGGCGCCTTTTTTATGGTAATACCTAGCCATATCTAATGAATCAATCCAATTTTGAGCATAGATACTTGAACTCGTTATCACAAGTAAACACAGACAAAATAAGTATTTGTTCTTTACCATTTAATTTTAAAGCTTGACAAAAAATACCAAAGTAATAAGCACATTAAAGCGAAATATAAAGGAACTTCATAAACTGAATCCTTTACTTCGAATTTCAAAGTTCGGGATTTTGTTCGTTTCATATGGTTAATTTGTGTTAATATGTCTTGAAGATCGGGATATGCAGCATCTGTTACTAAAGCCAATCCATCAGTTTTAGCAGCAATATCCTGAATAAATTTTGGGTTCATCCTCGAAATAATAGCACTTCCGTTTTTATTTAACATCGATCCGCTTTGAGGAAAAGAAGCCTCTATTGGTATTTCACCTCCTCGTTCTGTACCAATACCTAATACGCATACTTGAATTTTTTTATCTTTAATTTCATTGTAAATATCTTGATCTCCTCCTTCATGATTTTCACCATCCGTGATAATAAATATAGCCTTTGCAATATCATCTTTAGTAAACATCTCCATACTTGTCTCTAAAGCTCCAGGAATGTTGGTGCCTTGCTTGGACAAATAATTGGTAGATAAATCGTCAATAAATAGTTTTGCGGCATTGTAATCTGTTGTTAATGGTAGTTGAACAAATGCATCTCCAGCAAACAGACAAAGTCCTATTTTTTCTCCAGATAGTTTTGATATAAAAGCATTTAAGCCTCTTTTAGCAATTTCGAGTCGACTGGTTTGATCTATATCACGCGTGTTCATGGAATTTGATATGTCTAAGCAAATCACCAATTCCATACTGCGTTGAATACCATCTACTTTTTTCTTGCCATAAATAGGTTGCGCCAAGGCCATTATTGTAAAAACGAGTACAGATCGAATTAAAAAGAATTGAATGACGCTGTTTAAAAAAATCCCTTGTTTATTAATGGTATCGGAAGAAGGAGACAAAAGCGCATCCATTCTATTTTTTTTCTTAAGTGCATGTAAATAAATCAAAAACAAAGGAATTTCTAAGGTAATGAGGCCAAAATATTGAGGTTTCGCAAATTGAAATTTTGAATTCAAATCTTGTTCTTGAATCGATGTTAGATAATAATATACAGCAAAAAAAAGGCTCCAAAATAGAATCTCCATAATAAGTAAAAGTCTACTTATTTTTTTGATATTATAAAAGGATTCTTTAGTCATTTGATGGAATAAAAAGTACAAATTCAAGCAACAGCATACAAGTCAGTAGTAATAGAGCCCAATGCAGAAATGCTTCTGGTGTTGCAGGTGGTTCTGAATTATATTGCTTATCCTTCATTTTTCTTTTCTCTAGTAGCTCAATTTCATTATAGATGGCCCTTAATCCTGATTTATCTGTCGCCCTGAAATATTTACCGCTCGTTTTTTCTGCAATGGAAATTAATGTAGCCTCATCTATTTCAACGGGTAGGTTTTCATATCGCATCCCCATTGGAGTAAGAACTGGTGTAGGGGCAGAACCATTAGATCCGATGCCTATGGTGTAAACACATATATTTTTCATTCGTGCTAATTCTGCAGCTTCCAAGGGACTAATTTCTCCCCAGTTATTACTACCGTCTGTTAAGAGAATAATCACTTTTGATTTTAAACTATCACTTCTGAGTTGAACAACAGCGGTTCCTAAACCAGTTCCAATCGCTGTTCCAGGTTCTAAATTACTTCCATCTATTTTGTCCACTTGTCCCTTTAATAAAGCGTAATCTAAAGTAGCGGGACATGCTGTATACGCTTCACCTGCATAAACAACCAATCCAATTCTGTCTCCATGTCTGCCATCAATAAATTCTTTAGCGACCTCTTTAGCTACTGTTAATCTGTTGGGATTAAAATCTTTGGCCAACATAGACATCGATACATCCATTGCCAAGATGATATCAATTCCATATTTAGATGCTTCAGTTTTATTTTCACTTGCCTCCCATGAGTAAGGTTTTGCTAGTGCAATGATTAGGCAAGCAAGTAAACTGGTTTTAGCAATAATCAATAGGGTTCTGATCCAAGAGATGCTGTTGTTTTTTAATTCAATTTGATCTGAGGAAACTCCTGTAAATTTCCAATCACCTGATCTGCTGCGCTCTTTTTTAAGTAAATAATAAACCAAAAATGGAATCAAAAGAAGGCCCCACAACCAAGTGCTAGCCATGAATTCATAATGAAATATATTGAGGTCCCAATTATTCATGGTCAACTTCTTCTTTTGGACTTGTTGCTATGATGATGCCCATCATGTCGTTGAATGCCTCCTTAATAAATTCTTCATTAGAACTAGATGCAGCGAATTTCACCAAGTCTGAATGATTTAATATCTGAAGAATGTTAAGGATGAGTTCTTTTGGAAGTTTTTTTGCTTCCAATAATAATAAAGTTTCTTGGGTCGTTTTTTCTAATAAATTCATTTCATATCTCGTACTTAGGTACCAGCGTAAAATAAAAGACAATTCAATAAAATGTTGTTTGATTTCTCCCTTTTGCCACAATCCTGAGTTGCTTAATGCATTTAAGGCATCAATAGTTTGTTCTTTAAGTGATTTAATGGCTTCTGGAACTTCTTTTTTAGGCTTTCTAGTTAATTTATATACTATAAATGCAATCAATATGCAGAATGGTATGATCCACCAAAGATGAAATTTAAGCAGATTTTTAATTCTAGATGGTGTAGCATTTACCGCTAGAAAGTCTTCTTTTATGTCTTCAATTGTTTTTCCTT
Organism: Flavobacteriales bacterium; assembly: GCA_947476515.1. Taxonomy (GTDB): domain Bacteria; phylum Bacteroidota; class Bacteroidia; order Flavobacteriales_D; family Crocinitomicaceae; genus UBA952. The sequence continues at coordinate 1,462 of CANJQZ010000083.1, read as the reverse complement.
TTTCTGCTTTCATCAGCATTGACTCAATAAATACAGAGGAAAAATTGGATTTAGAATTATTGATGGAATAGTTTAATCCATTGAGTACAACAAGTCCAGTATCCCATGCGACCAATTGAAATTCACAAGCCCAATAATGTTTTCCATCTTTTTCTAAGTAAAGGGTATCGAAAGAATTTAATATTTCAATTTGCATAAATTTTTCTCCATCCATCTTTACATTGGACGCGATGCGTTCGGCAGGAAATAGCGTTCCTAATTTAGCGATGATTATTTTATCATTATGATCTAATTGAATTCTATATTTTAAAAAGAAGGGTTCGCCAACAATTACTTTTTCCTTAGAAATATAAACTTCAGGCGTTTGGGCACTTAATTTAGCGACGATGCAAATGACAAGAAATAAGATCAGTTTTTTCATTTTCTTTTTTTGAATAAACTGATTAATGGGGGCATGCAGTCTTCCGTGGTGTTAATACTTACAAAATCAATTCCAATGTTCCTGAAAGTTTGGATCATTTCTGTTTTATTCTTTAAAACATTGGCTGAGAATATTTCTTTTGCTTTAATTGACGAGGTATTGACCCAAGTTTTGGTCTTGTTTTCAGCATTCACTAATTGTACAAATCCTCTTACAGGCAATGCTATTTCTGCATCATCTTGTATCCTCAAGGCCACCACATCATGTAGTTTTTTAGTCCGTTTTAAGTCTTCTACATAATCAGTATCTACAATAAAATCACTCATTAAAAAAGCAACGGCACTTCTTCTATTGGTTTCTCTTAAAAACTTTAATGCTTTTCCAATATCAGTTTTCTTGGACTTGGGTTTATAATCTATCAATTGTCTTAGAATTAGTAGAACATGTTCCCTTCCTTTCTTGGCTGGAAGATACAATTCCACTTCATCTGTAAATAAAATTGCACCTACTTTGTCATTATTTGCTAGAGCAGAAAATGCAAGTATTGCAGCAATCTCAATCTGTCTTTTCTTTTTGGTTCTTAATTCAGTTCCAAAGTCAAGGGAGCCTGAAAGGTCGATTAATAACATGACTGTCAATTCTCTTTCCTCTTCAAAAACTTTAACGAAAGGGGTGTTGTATCGTGCGGTTACATTCCAATCTATGGTTCTAATCTCATCTCCAATTTGGTAATCTCTCACCTCACTAAAGGCCATACCTCTTCCTTTGAAAGCAGATTTGTATTGACCTGAGAATACTTGCTTACTGAGTCCCTTAGTTTTTATCTCAAGGGTTCGAATGGATTGAATTAATTCGAGGGTTGTCAAATTGAAAAATTAAGGAACTTCAATAAAGGAAACTATTTTTTCAATGATATTTTTAGCGGACATACCGATAGCTTCTGCTTCATAACTGATGCCGATTCTATGTTGAAGGACATCAACAGATATAGCCCTTACATCATCGGGAACGACAAAACTTCTTCCTTGTAAAAAAGCATAA
>CANJQZ010000082.1 GCA_947476515.1 Flavobacteriales bacterium | reverse complement strand
CAAGGAGCGAGACAAGAATTCATAGCAATGAATCAAAATTCACCGCAATTAATCTTGGTGCTTAAAACAATGAATATTGAAACAGAGTTTGCCGATTATGAAGGCATCCTGAATCAAGTTATTGGAAGTTTTGGACAAAGTCCAACGGTTATGGAATACAAAAAATATTTTGATTCATACAAAGAGCAAAGAGATGCTGGCTTGACACTTGGAATTGGAAAAGTAGCTCCTGACTTTGAACAATTAGGAACGGATCAGAAAACTAATATCAAACTTTCAGATTTGAGAGGAAAAGTTGTCTTGATTGATTTTTGGGCATCTTGGTGTGGACCATGTCGGAAAGAAAATCCTAATGTAGTAAAAACATATGCGAAATATAAAGATGATGGATTCACTATTATGAGCGTTTCTTTAGATACAGACAAAGAAAAATGGTTGGCTGCAATCAAACAGGATAATCTTACTTGGCCTAATCATGTTAGTGATTTGAGAGGATGGAACAATCGCGTAGCTGGTTTATATGATGTTAAAAGTGTGCCTTTCACTGTGCTTATCAATCAACAAGGAAAGATTATTAAAACCAATCTAAGAGGTGAAGCGTTAGAAAGTGAATTACAAAGAATTTATGGTCATTAATCTTTAATCCGCTGGAAACAAAAAACAACATCTACTTTGCTTCTGACTTTCATCTTGGTGCGCCAAGTTGGGAGAAAAGTCTTGAAAGAGAAAAAAAGATTGTGTCATGGTTAAATTATATTTCTAAGGATGCTAAAGAAATATATTTTTTAGGTGATGTTTTCGATTTTTGGTTTGAATACAAGGAAGTAGTTCCAAAAGGCTATATTAGACTCCTCGGCAAATTAGCACAACTAAGTGATGACGGAATAAAGCTGCATTTTTTTATTGGAAATCATGATATGTGGCTCTTCAATTATCTTGAAAAAGAATTAAATGCCAGTATATACCAAAAGCCAATTCTTAGAAGAATATTTAATCATAACTATTTTATTGGTCATGGTGATGGTCTAGGTCCTGGAGATCGCTCCTACAAAATAATAAAATACATCTTCAGAAACCGCTTGTGTCAATGGGCTTTTGCCAGACTGCACCCTAATTTCGGAATCGGTTTAGCGAAATTCTTATCTCGGAAAAGCCGCGCATCTACAGGGAAAAATGACGAAGTATTTAAAGGAAAAGAAAAAGAATGGCTGTATTTATATGCTCAAGAAATTGCCAAAAAAGAAAAAGTTGATTACTTTGTCTTTGGGCATCGGCACTTACCACTTCAATTACCTTTGGAAAGTAGTTTGTATATCAATTTAGGCGAATGGATGAACTATTGCACCTTTGCTATATGCAATCAATCAGGAATGGAATTAATGGAATGGAAAGACGGATCCGTAAATAGCTATTCAAATCCCAATGAATAAGGTTAAAAAACATGAATTTGTGCTTTCGCAATTAAGTGATTGCAAAGATTTTGCAGAACAATTTTTTAATTGGTATCCTAAGAAAAATTGCTTCGCTTTCTCTGGTGAAATGGGTGCCGGAAAAACTACCATTATCAATTCCTTACTACAACATCTTGGAATTAACGATTTTCAAGGATCCCCTACCTTTGCAATTGTTCAAACTTATTGCTTACCCATAAAAGAAAATTGTTATCACATTGATGCTTACCGTATCGATAATCAGGAGGAAGCAATCGCAATTGGTTTTGATGAAATAATGAGGGAAGAAGCTTATTTTTTTATTGAATGGCCAGAAAAAATTAAATCATTTTTGCCTGATAACACAATTTGGGTGTATATTCGTGAAAATGAGTCTAATAAACGCATGATACATATAGAAGAATGATAACAGATCCTGCAATATTAAAGTCTTTAATCCAACAAGGAGGATTCCTTCCTAAGGAGGAAATGTTGGAAGTTAAAAAGCAAAAAGGAAGTTTGATGATTGGAATTCCAAAAGAAACCTCCTTTCAAGAGCGCCGAGTAGCCTTGGTTCCAGAAGCGGTCTCCTTGCTAGTAGCCAATGGTCACCATGTGATTATTGAATCTAATGCTGGTGAGAATTCTAATTTTACGGATAATGAGTATAGTGAAGCTGGAGCGCAGATTGTGCAAGACCGTCACTCAATCTATCAATGCGATATTATCTTTAAAGTTGCACCACCTTCTGAAGAAGAAGTTGATTTAATGCCTGGAAACCAGACTTTCATTTCTGCATTACAATTGGTATCGCAGCCAAAGGAAGTGTTGCAAAAATTAATGAAAAAGAAAATCACAGCAATTGCTTGGGATTACATAAAAGATGAAGAAGGTGTTTTTTCTGTTGTGCGTACTATGGGCGAAATCGCAGGAACCACATCCATTTTAGTTGCCGGTGAATTGCTTTCGTCTTATACCTCAGGAAAAGGATTGATGTTGGGTGGAATCGCTGGTGTTCAACCTACTGAAGTGGTTATCATTGGTGCAGGAACAGTTGGTGAATTTGCCGCTCGTGCTGCAATAGGATTAGGTGCCTCAGTAAAAGTATTTGATAATTCTTTATCAAAATTAAGACGCTTGCAAAACGATGTAGGTGCAAGAATGTTTACTTCTGTTCTTCAACCTAAAGTATTAGCTAAAGCAGTGCGCAGAGCTGATGTAGTCATTGGTGCATTGCGATCTCAAGTGGGAAGAACTCCTTGTGTAGTGAGTAGAGAAGTAATTGAACAAATGAAATCTGGATCTGTAATTATTGATGTAAGTATTGATCAAGGTGGATGTTTTGAAACCTCAAGAGTTACCAATCATAATGACCCTACTTTCATTGAACATGGAGTAATTCATTATTGCGTTCCTAATATTGCCTCTAGGGTATCAAGAACAGCCTCCTTTGCCCTATCGAATATCTTTTCACCCTTACTTTTAGAGATAGGTGAACGAGGCGGTGTGGTTGATTTAATTCGCATGCAGAGTGGTTTCAGAAATGGTGTTTATATTTATAAAGGAGTATTAACCAATGAATTGCTGGGCAAAGTATTCGGATTGAATCACAAGGATATTAATTTAATCCTTCCTGGCATCTAAATGGGAAGTATTGTCCCTCTAAATTTCCCGAAATCAAAACTTGAATTGTTTCAGCAGGACGATATCATTTATGTACAATGTATCATTAGAAAAAAACGCATTGTATTGACTCCTGAAGAATGGGTGCGACAACATGTGGTACATTTCCTAATTCAAGAGAGAAATTTTCCGCTTTCGATGGTGGTGGTAGAGAAGTCTATTCGTTACAATGGACTTATAAAAAGATGGGATATTATTGCATACAATAGTGCATTAAAACCAATGCTCTTAATAGAATGTAAGAGGACCACAGTCCCAATTAACAGCAATACACTACATCAAGTAGCTGCTTATCAAAAAATAGTGCAATCTGAAAAGATTATATTAACGAATGGCTTGCAGATTGAAGTGATTGATCCATCCATAAATTTAGAAGTTAAGAATGGATTAGAAGCAATTCCTTTTTACACTTCTAATTCTCACTAAATTGCCAATTTCCAGATTTCATCCTGTGAAATTCTCTAGATAAATAAGCCAATTGAATCCGCATGCAATCGAAGGCCTCTTCTGTTTCTTGTGAAATTTCCTTGCCTCTTATTTTAAGTTGAAGTTTCATATTCATGGCATGAAGAATAATTTCCACCTCGTGATTGGTCATCATTTCTGCTTTTTTTCTAAATTCCTCTAGATACATTGCGGTAGCTTCTGATAACTTTTTATATTTCTCATCATTGACCACAGCGAGCAGCGTTTGATGCAAATAAACCAATTCCATCGTAGCTTCTTGAAGTTCACTTATATGACCTTTTTTCTCTTTTCCAGTTTGCTGAAGCTCGTAAGCAATGCCATCATACCAAGTTTCATATTGCTTTATAAAGGAAATGTCTGGTAACTGTGGTTTTACATATTTTTCCATCATTTCAGGAATGTTAAAGAGAAACATCCTTAGGATATCTTCCACATTGTACATGTATAAAATATATTCCGCTATATTTTCGGATTTCTTCTTTTGGGCTATTAACATAACTTAATTTAAATCCTTTTCAATTTTACTTTGATTCTCATTTAAGAAAATAATGAATTCTTCAGTAATATCCATAGACGAATTAATGTAATTTAATTGACCTCCATCACCGTGAATTAAAAGAATGTCAATATTATGTTTCTCACAATATTGCTTCCCTAAAACTTCAATTTTCTTGCTGATCGCCTCTAATTTCGTCATGGTTTCCTCTTCAATCTTAGCGCCTTGTACTTGCTGATATTGCATAAGTGATTGTTCCATTTGCTGGGCTTTCTGCTGAATTTGTGCAATTTCATTTTGTGATAAAAGTCCACTTCTTGCTTTCTCATCGTTTCGTTGAACATAATTCTCTAATTCTTTATTTCTTCTTTGTAATTCCGCTTGAAAAACTTTTTGTTTTTTAGTTACCAAAGCATCTTGTTCTTTGTAGTATTGAAATTTTGTTTTGATACTATCATTCACATAATAAGCAATTACAAGTCCGTCTAAAGCTCTTTTTTCAACTTTGGGTATACTTGCTTTCTTATCTTTCAAAGGTTTATCTTGACAAGAAAACAAAGAAAAACAAAGTGCAATTAAAATTAAAACAACTGGCTTCATATAATTTGTTTTTGAAAATTTATAAAATCGTTACGCATTGATAAAAATCTATCCAGACAATTCTTATAGAAATCATCTGTCAACATTAATTCTATTTGATTTAAGTCGTGAAATTCTCGCTGATCCAACTTAAAAATTTGCTCATAAGTATCCAATGTTATTTTTAGGATATACTTCGCATTATATTCATGAATTTGAATCAAATAACGGGTGTGAGGAATTTCTTTAACCAATCTCATAGAACAAAAATAAGATAATTTAGACGATTGAGCGAATGATAAATGAAATAAATAGCCACGCCAAAACGACTTATTGAAAAGAAAAATTAATAAAATCAGTAATTTTTGTCACCACTTTGCATTTGTTTAATTTTTTTATCCTAATTTCGAAGCTGTTAATACATATTGTAGTATACTTATTAGAATGTTTTTTTCTTTATGACCAGTATTTTTGTTGCCAAATTAGATTTTGGAGTAAGCAGTGAGCAATTAAAAGAATTGTTCGAGCAACACGGAAAAGTGCTTAAAGCCAATGTTGCCACTGACAGAGAAACAGGTAAATCCAGAGGTTTCGGATTTGTTGAAATGCCCGATGCAAATGAAGCGAAAGCTGCTATTGATGCCTTAGATGGCTCAATTGTTAGTGGAAGATCAATTGCTGTAAAAGAAGCTGAAGCTCGAGGTGATTCTCGTGGTCCAGGTGCACGACCAGCCAATACGGATAGTCGCCCAGCAAGACCGCGCGAAGATTTTCCAAGTGATCCAATTACTGGTGGCGGATATATTTCACCCTCAACGGATGCGCTTAAAATTGAACCTAGAAAAAAGGTAAATAAAGATAAAAAAGCGAGTGACTACGATTCTGAAGGTCGATTGAAAAAACCTAAAATGGATGCTTATAAAAAAAGCGGAAAGAAAGAACAGTTTTTCGATGACGATGACGATTTAGACGATGAGATTTTCTCTTACAAAAGAGAAGATGAAGATGATTTCATTGACGACGACGAAGATTGATAGCATCTTTATTGGGTACTTCAATTGAAATTGTACTTTTGTAGCACATGTCATCCAATTACGCCCATTTTCTTAAACACCCAGTTTTCAAAGTTGTATCTAAATATGCAACGGAAAATAATATTCAAGCTTTTGTTATTGGAGGCTATGTTCGTGATTTATTTCTGGAAAGAAATTCAAAAGATATTGATATTGTAATTGTCGGTGACGGTCCAAGCTTTGCGCAAGCTATTGCTGCCATAATGCGTATTAAAAAAATAAGTGTATTTAAAAATTACGGAACTGCACATTTCAAATACAAAGATCTTGACATTGAATTTGTTGGTGCCAGAAAAGAATCCTATCAAGAAGACTCAAGAAATCCATCAACAAGTGCAGGTACCATTCAAGACGATCAATTGAGAAGAGATTTTACCATAAATGCTCTAGCGTTGGATTTAAATGCTGAACGATTTGGAGATTTAGTTGATCCTTTCGAAGGAATGAATGATTTGAAAAATGGGATATTAAAAACACCGCTTGAACCTGATTTAACTTTCAGTGATGATCCTTTGAGAATGATGCGCGCTATTCGCTTTGCAACGCAATTAAATTTCAAAATTGAAATTAATTGTTTAGAATCTATTCTCAGACAATCACACCGAATTGAAATAATTTCTCGGGAGCGAATAATGGAGGAATTAAATAAAATAATTCTAGCCAAACAACCTTCGAGAGGATTTAAATTATTAAGATCAACACAATTACTTCCAGCTTTTTTTCCTGAAATGGTGCAGTTAGAGGGCATCGAAACCATTGATGGTAAAAGTCATAAGGATAATTTCCTCCACACCCTTGAAGTCTTAGATAATATTGCTGAGCATACTGATGATTTATGGCTGCGTTGGGCTGCAATTCTACACGATATTGCAAAGCCACCAACCAAACGCTTTGATCCAATTGTTGGATGGACCTTCCATGGTCACGAGGAATTGGGTTCGAAGATGGTTCCTAAAATTTTTAAGCAATTAAAATTACCTCTGGATGGTAAAATGAAGTATGTTCAGAAATTAGTTCGTCTTCATTTAAGACCAATTTCATTGGTAAAGGGTACAGTGACTGATTCTGCAATTCGAAGATTACTAAGTGAAGCAGAAGATGATATTGATGATTTAATGCTCCTTTGTAATGCAGACATTACTTCAAAAAATGAATTTAAGGTGCGTAAATACAAACTTAACTTTGAATTGGTTGCTGAAAAGTTAAAACAAGTTGAAGAAAAAGATCGCATTCGAAATTTTCAACCACCTGTAAGTGGAGAATTAATTATGAAGACATTTGATATAGGACCCTGTTCTGAAATTGGGATTATTAAAAGTCATATAAAAGAAGCGATTTTGGATGGAAAAATTAGCAACTCGTATGAAGAGGCCGTTGAAGAAATGCTTATATTAGGAGTTAAATTAGGATTAAAAATACCGAAGAATTAAATTAATTACCACGCGCCAAAAAAACACAATATGCCTGGACTGAAATTTAGAATATTATTAGACTCCGAAAAGCAAGAAGAGATTTTTCGCGATATACTCATAGCAGACACAGCAGATTTTGAAATATTTTATACTGCAATTTTGAAAGCCTTTGAACTTAAAGGAGATCAGATGGCCAGTTTTTATGTTTCCAATGATGAATGGGATAAAGGTCATGAGCTGAGTTTAATGGACATGACTTATGACGATGATTCCATCGATACGCCTGCCGCGGTAATGAAACAAGCTATTATTAAAGATTTTATCACTGAGCCTGATCAAAAGTTCATCTTGGTATATGATTTTTTAAGTATGTGGATCTTTTTAATTGAATTGATTGGATACGACAAACAAATTCCAGAGGTACCTACCGTTTTGTTAAGTATAGGAAAAGCACCATCTGAAGACGAACGAAAGGTGATGGATGATACGCTATTTGAAGAAACAGGAATGGAGGAATTAGAAGATGAAGATGAGTTGGGTTTAGATGAATTTGATGATGGTTATGGAGATGATGACCTTAATGATTATAATGAATACGAATATTAAAAAAAATGACAGCAAAATTAAATGACCCCATTGGACAAGCTATCAATGACTACTCCTTAACCAGAAAACCTTTTGACATAATCGTAAGTTCAGACATGTGCGACGATGATATCATTCCGATTGAAACCTTGTTTAGGTCTTTCAAAGACATGCCAGAACT
>CANJQZ010000081.1 GCA_947476515.1 Flavobacteriales bacterium | reverse complement strand
TAGCTGCTTCTAAAATACACATTCCACTTATTCATGTAGAAGCAGGTTTGAGAAGTTTTAATAAAGCAATGCCAGAAGAAATTAATAGGATTGCTTGTGATCATATGTCCACCCTACTCTTTACACCAACTGCCAGCGGAATAGCAAATTTAATTCAGGAAGGTTTCTCCATGTCGAGAGAACATAAAGCACAAATTGATCAGCCTCTTGTTACCCATTCAGGTGATGTGATGTTTGATAACAGCATCTATTTCTCTGAACTCTCAAAGTCAAATTCTAGAGTACTTGAGCTTTTAAATCTAAGCAAAGACCAATATATTTTGTGTACCATTCATCGCGATATCAATACAGATCATTCCACCGCTATTAATTCCATTTTTAATGGACTTTTACAGGTACAGAAAGACAGTGGATTAAATCTGGTACTTCCTTTACATCCTAGAACAAGAAAAAAGATGGAGGAATTACTTGACCATAAATTGAAAGAAGCAATAGCGAACAATTCCTTATTTCAAATCATTGATCCAGTCGGATTTTTGGATATTATAGCTTTGGAAGAAAACTCTAAATTAATCATTACCGATAGTGGTGGATTGCAAAAAGAAGCTTATTTCTTCAAAAAACCATGCGTAATCCTAAGAGAACAAACCGAATGGGTAGAAATTGTAGACAATGGTAATGCCTTATTAGCTGGAACAGATACTGCATTAATTGTTCAACACAGCGCAGCATTATTGGCTAAAAAAGATTTCACTTATCCTCCATTCTATGGAGATGCACATGCAGCTGAAGCTATATGTGAAATTATTATAGAAAATTTGTAGTATGATTATTTATGTTGATCAAATTACTACGCGTTTAATTTATACGCTTGATTTTGTTTTTAAGGAACGAGGTCTGACCTATACGCTTTGTGACGACTTCATAGCATTCGAATCAATAAAAGATCATAAATTCAATTACTCCGGACGCTACTTTGAAGGCGTAAAATCAATTGAACCGACCTCCTTATTATTTGATGAAGACCTGAAAGTATTTGGGTTAACGGAAGGTGTTTTTCAAAAGGAACCCTGCATAGCATTCAACGGGAATAGTGATCCGCTTGCAGGAATCTTTTATTTATTGAGTAGAATGGAAGAATACGGAGATGTCTCAAGAGACAATCACCTTCGATTTGAAGGTAAAAACAGTGTACTCTTCAGGTTTAAATGGCATGAAAAGGCAGTTTGCGATCGTTGGGCCCATGCGCTACTTTCCTTTCTAGAAATTGAAATCAATACCCCCATTGGAATCGATAATTTTCTTCCCACCTTCGATATTGATTCTGCTTATGCTTATCGCTATAAAGGCATCATAAGAAATAGCCTTTCTTCGTTAAAAGACTTTATTTACGGAAGAAGGAAAGAAATCATTCTGCGACAAAAAGTTCAAAGTGGCTTCAAAAAAGATCCTTTTGACACCTATGACATTATTGAAGCAACGCAAGATAAAGGATTTCAAGTGTTACTGTTTTGGCTTCTTGGAGATTATGGAAAATATGATAAAAACCTATCCTATAAACATCCCAAGCACAAAAAACTAATTAAAAGGATTAGTGAGCGCATTGAGATAGGAATTCATCCAAGTTATAAATCCAACTCGTATTATTTTTATTTACATCAAGAAATAGAAAGACTAGAGGAAATTGTGAATAAGCGCGTTCATAAAAGTAGACAACATTATTTAAAACTTCAGTTCCCACTCAGTTATCAAACCTTAATTGATCAAGAAATTACGGACGATTATACTATGGGTTATGCAGATATTGCTGGATTTAGAGCGGGAACTGCGCGTTCTTTCCTTTGGTTTGATTTAAGTAAAAATGAGATTACTACACTTCGTGTACATCCATTTGCCTACATGGACGGTACGCTCAATGAATATTTACACCTAAGTCCAGAGGACTCTAAAAATAAAATTAAACAACTTCACGAAGAAGTGAACCAATATGGTGGAGATTTTATTTTCATTTGGCACAATGAAACTCTGGGAGATAAAAGAAAATGGAAAGGATGGTTAGAGGTATTTTATTACACCCTTAATTTGAAAAATAAGTAGCCTTTAAATTAACAGTCAACACCTTCCATTAATCAAATTTAATAGCCTTACTTTAAAGATTAAAAACCATGCTCCTGGATTTTTTCTCTTTTCAAGCTTACCCTGATTGCAGATCGCCCTTTACCATAAAGTTATCTATTTCCTTCTTAAATGTATTTTTTGAATGATGCGCTTCTTGATTGTGAATATACTTTCTAATGCGTTCGATATGACATACACTTTCAGCCCAATAATCATCTTGCCAGTCAAATTTATTTTTAGTCAACTTATTTTTATTAATCCAAAATGATGATTCGCCTTTAATTAACTGTGCCACCTTACTGATAGTTTGTTCTCTACCTAATGAAATCAAACAATGTGCATGATCTTGATATCCATTAACACAATCTAGCCAAATTCCTTTTTCTGCCGCATTTTGTTTGATATGTTGAAATACTTGTTTTCTCAATTCTTTTGAATCAAGAAATGGCACTCTATTTTTTGTGGAGAACACAATGTGTATGTATACCCTTACCCAACTCATAGTAATTATTTAATGTGGCTAAAGCCAATATTGTTATTTCTATTTTTATAGCTTGCTTAAAAGCAAGCTCAATAGATATTTATTGTTTTTTTCTTTTTGAATGCTTAGCAAGCTCAAGAGATTCAATCTTTCATTTCTTTTTGAATGCTTAGCAAGCTCAAGAGATACTTAACAGAATTTTCTTAATACTATTTTATAATCTTAAATTATTGATTGAATTTAATTTGGCTAAAGCCAAATCTGCTATTTCCTTTTTGATAGCTTGCTTAAAAGCAAGCTCAAGAGATTCAATCTTTTATTTCTTTTTTATAGCTTGCTTAAAGCAAGCTCAAGAGATATTAATTTTTTTTCTCTTTTATTGCTTGTTTAAAGCAAGCTCAAGAGATATTAATTTTTTTTCTCTATTATTGCTTGTTTAAAGCAAGCTCAAGAGATAATTAACAGAATATTTAACAATTATCTATTCAGTTTGGCTTTAGCACCATTTTCTACTTTTCTTACAGAAATCTTATTTTTCAGCCAAATTAAATCTCAAAAACAATTCAAATCCTCCCCTAGTTCTTGATACCTCATTCAATTTTGAGATATTAATATCATAACTCAATCCCGTGGAATAAGAACCCCATTCAAACATGAACTTAGCCGCAAGGGCATCCTTAAAACGATTGAATAAACCAAAATAAATAGCGGTTGGTTTCCTAGATCCTCCACCAATTGAAGTTGAATTTAATTGATATTTATAATACAAACCATAAAGAATTTCCATTGAACTTCCTTGTCTTTGAAAATACACGCCTGGCAAAATTGCTGCTTTTGTATTCTTTAGATTAATGTTTGCATTAGCAAAAATAGACCAACGAACATAAAGACGATCACTTTTTTGATTAAGAAAAGAATTGGCTGGACGATTGAGATGATACGCAGCAATACCAACATTAAATGCATTTTTATTGGCCTTAGATTTCATATTATTGTCCTTTTTATAGGAATATAATAATCCTGCTCCAGCATCTAAGAAAGAAAAGTTCGGAGAAGAAAAGGTTTCATTACTTGGTAAAGCACTATTGTAAACAGAACCATCATACTGACTCGTCCATCTTCCTGCATTTGGACTGATTGATTTTTGTCCAAAACCGGTGTAAATTCCCATGCCTAATGTACTAGATTTGTCTAAAATTAAATGATAGGCAAGATTTACATTCATGGTATTGGTAGTGATTTTAAGGTCACCAGATTGATCATTGTAAAAATTTAACCCACCAGCCATGATTCCATTCTTTCGTCTTTTATTTTCATTAAAACGACCATCTATAGAAGCCGCAAAAGTTTGGTAAGGAATTGCTACACTGTTCCATTGACTTCGGTAATTGAGTACTCCGTTAACTGTAGAATTAGCACCTGCCAAAGCTGGATTAAGTGTTAATGGAGAAAATTCCATTTGTGAAAAATGTACATCTTGAGCCCATATATTTGTCGAAACTATAAATATAAATACAATACAAGTTGCTGATTTTAGAAAAAATAATTTCATATTTCTCATAGATTTATCGAACTAATGTTACATTTCCAGAATCTAAGATTCGGGTACCGTCAAAAAGTGTTACCACTAATTTATAAGCAAATACTCCAGCATTTAAAGGTTTATCTTTAAAAGTTCCGTCCCAACAAATTGATAAATCAGTTGTGTTAAAAACCAACTCACCCCAACGATTGTAAACAGAATAATTTAATTCAGCAATACAATTTCCAAAAATACAAAGCGTATTATTTTCAACCGGACCACCATCACTTGGAGCAAAAACTGTTGGGACAAAAATATCATTGCAATTGGTCTCAACAATAATCATCACATCAGCAGATCCAATACATCCAAAAGCATCAGTTCCTGTAACCGTGTAGATTGTTGTCGAAGTTGGAGTAGCAATTGGATTAGAACAAGTGGTACAACTTAAACCAAAAGTGGGCGTCCAAGAATAACTTGTTGCCCCATAAGCATTCAATTGTACAGAAGTACCTTCAATCACTGTTGCTGTAGAAGGCGTCGCTGTAATGGGTAAAGTACCAATAGACTGAATAATGTAGGTTTCAGTAACACTACATGAATTAGAAGTTACTTGAAGCGTATAAGAACCACCCGATAAATTATTAATAGATGATGTAGTTTGACCGTTAGACCATAAATAAGTATAGACGCCTGAACCACCTGTGACTGTTGTACTTATTTGACCATTTGAAAAAGTACAATTGGTATTGGTTATTGATTCTGTAACTACAATTTGTGGTGGACTACTGATGATAAGTGAAACAGTACCAACACATCCATCGGCATCGGTAACGGCCACATTATAGGTTCCGGCAGATAGATTACTTGCATTCGAAGCATTTCCACCAGAGGGAGACCACACGTAAGAATAAGGAGAAGTTGCACCAGTTGCAATAATGGAGGCGGACCCATCGCTTAATCCATAACAAGAAACATTTGTTGAAGACTGAACCGTAACTGTTGGTCCACCAATAGAAGGAACAATCACATCCAAACTAGAAGTACATCCGTTTCCATCGGTAACAAGCACTTGATATAAACCACCCGAGATATTTGAAGCCGTAGCAAGATTACCACCAATAGGAGACCAAGAATAACTGTAATTACCAATACCACCAGATGCACTAGCAGTAGCGGCACCATCATTTACACCACAATTAGCAGCAATAATATTAGAGGAAGTTACCGTCAGCGCAGTTGGTTCGGTGATAACTAAAGTAAGCGTTGAAGAACAAGAATTAGCATCCGTTACAGTGACAATATAACTACCAGCACTCAAACTATTTTGCGTCGCGCCAGTAAGAGATCCAGGCATCCAAGAATAAGTTAATGTTCCAGAACCACCTGTTGCAGAAACTGTTGCAGCACCATTAGTTCCATTGAAACAAGAAACATTTTGGGTGGAAACAATTGTAAGTGTTGGTCCACCATTAGTTGAAATAATAGCATTACCAGTAGTTTGACAAGCATTAAAATCGGTAATTGTTACAGAATAAGTACCTGCTACTAAATTATTAGCAACAGAAGAATTTCCTCCAATTGGTGACCATAAATAGGTATAAGGACCTGTGCCACCTGAAGGATTTGCCGTAGCACTTCCAGTGTTGTTGCCGCAATTACTTGGCGTTGTTGATAGACTTACTGATAAAGGTGCAATAGGCTGTGTAATACTAAGCGTTGCTGTTCCAGGACATTGATTTGCATCTAAAATATTGATCACATATGTTCCTGCAGATAAGTTACTTTGCGTAGCCCCTACCAAACCTCCTGGTGACCATGTATACGAGTATGGCGCTTGACCACCTGAAGTTGATACTGTTGCAACACCAGTTGCAGCACCGTTACACAAAACATTCGTTTGTGAAGGAATGCTGAATTGTAGTGTTGGACATGGATTGACAATACAAGCGGGAATCGAAGCTAAATTGGCATAAGTTACCGTAGTCCCAAGATTATCAAGCAATTGAACTGGCCAAGTTGCAGGAGCTGGAATATTAGCGCCAGTAGCAAATGTACTCCAAGCAGTTACAGGCGTTCCAGCCACGGTGAAAATCCCACAATAAGTTCCCAGACCTGAAATACATGGAATGGTAGTTACTGAATTCTGCCAAGAATACGTTGGTACACCACTGACAGCAGAAATAGTTCCATTTGCTTCAACACAAGCAGATAAAATAGAAGTACATGAATTCACTGGAATAATAATAGATTCTGAACCACAACTTAAGGTATAAGTTATGGTATAAGTTCCAGGTCCTACAAGTGCTGGACTGAAAACACCGTTAGCACTAACGCCAGGTCCACTCCAAGTGCCACCAGTAACAGCAGGTGTTAAGGTAACTGGAGCAGAATTATCACATAAACTTTGAGGCATACAAATGGTAGCATCACAACAAGTTATTGGAATTACTGCACAAGCACCAGCAGCAAATGATTGCACACCACCCGTTCGAGAGGTGGAACTACTTGTTCCATTTCCACCACAAGCAATCACATCTCCGGCTGAACTAACACGTACATCGTAAACAATAAACGAAGTTGGATAGAAAGCCTGTTGTACTAAACTTGAATTAAATTTATATACACCAGTTTTAGAACCCACATAAATATTTCCACAATTATCAACATCAATCCCAGCATTTTCTGTGACATTATCGCTTAAAAAAGGAGCTGACAATACTCCACCAGGAATGGTAACACTTCCTATTAAACTCAGATTTATTAGAGATCTTTTTTGTAATTCATTACCTTTATTTAGGTATACGAAATTTGCATCAGCCCGAATAACCTTTATGCCAGTATTATTGTACCTCCAGTTTTCACTTTTATAACCCCAATTCACCCCATGATTTTTCATATAAAGGGAAGAAGACCCAGAGGGACAAAGACTTAAATTATCATTCAAATAACCAATAGTATCTAGCGTAACAAAATAATACTTCCCATTTGGAGCGGCGGATAAACCCCGAACCTCTTGAATTTGTGGTGGGATACTGAACAAACTTCCAGTGGCTGTCACTTGAACCGAAGTAGTGATATTTCCATTGGCCATATTCACTTCGTATATTCTACCATGAATATTCAAATTCCCGCCAGTACCTCCAACTATTAATTTAGTCTGATCGCAATTAAAAGCAATATTCCAAAATTCTGTACTGATTTGACCACCACTTGGTGCTGTATTACTCCAAACTAAAGCACCTGCTGAATTTACTTTTAGGATTTCATAATTCGTTCCATTGGTTACATAAGAGTTACCTAAATCGTCGGTAGCCATGGTGCCTAACCATTGTGTGGTATCATAAGGTGTATCATAAGACCATTGCAACACACCAGCATTATTATATTTTTTTAATTGCAATGGATCAACTCCCCCTATGATGTAGACATTGCCTGCAGCATCAGTATCGAGCTCCCAAACACAATCCCAATTTAAGGGGAATACCGGAGTTTGAACCCAAGGGTCAATTACAATACTTTGATTATTGTCATAGGAAGAAATTGCGAAGGTGATTTGATTATTCTTTAACTTATAATGAGAAACAATTTCCTTTGCCTTATTATCCTCGTAAAATGTAATCGGAGTATGATCAATAATATCCCCGAATAAAGTAGGAATATGAAGTGCTCCATCCTTAATGGTAAGATCTCTATCATAGATCATTTTAATCAAAGAAGGATCTGCTCCAGCATGTAAAATGAATGCGTATTTAACACCAATTATTGGATGAACCTCATATTTAATATCAATGTTAGGATAAATATTTTTATAAATAATGT
>CANJQZ010000080.1 GCA_947476515.1 Flavobacteriales bacterium | reverse complement strand
CAGGCATCATTCAAACTTCCACCATAATAGGAAGAGAAAATTAGGTTGGTGAAATTGGTGTTCAACTTAAATACAACCGCGTCTTGTCCACCTGCATTATTGGCTTGAAAAGCACCAACCGTAGGAAAATTAGTAGATCTTGAACAAGAACCTATCAATACATTATTATTTTCATCTAGCATGATTTCTCCTCTAAATTGATCGCCATAATTGGTCGTCAAAGAATCGTAAAGTGCTGGTGAATTATAAGGAAGAGAAGTGATTTTATAGTTCACCCCATCATTTGAGGCTCCACCAACATAGGTAGATGCTAGTAAATTATGCCCATTGGCACTGAGTTTTGAAACATAGATATCAGAACCTTGATTAGAAAAATACACCCCATTGTATAAAAAATTCGCTCCTGCATTCCCTCCTGCATGATTGGGCTGAAATGCGCCTGCAGTTGTAGGGAAATTTACTGAGGAAGTAGCTCCGAAAATATACAAGTTATCACTGGAGTCGCAAATAAGACTGTGCGCTGTTTCTGTTCCTGCAAAGGCATCTCCTCCTCCTAAAAAAGTACTCCAAAGCATGGCGGTTCCGTTGGAGGAATATTTAGAAATAAATACATCTGTTATTCCATAATTACCAGAAACAGCTGTAAAATTAGATGCGATGTTATAAGTGGCTAAATCTGGTAAAGGATAATTATTTCCAAAAACAGTTCCTGCAGAAAAAGCGCTACCGTCTTGAGTATAAGTGGCTGTCATTCCAAAATTGTCTGAAATAGCTCCATCGTAAGTAGCAAAAACAAGCACCGGATCAATTACCAATGGAAGGGAAGAATTATAATGTCCTAATTTAAAAGTTACGATACTATCTTGCAGTTGATAAGCACAAGCGATTAGATTTTTTTTACCCCCAACCATTTGATAAGCGATCGGTTTTTGCTCAATAATGTTTCCTAATTCGGTCTTCAAAATGAGATTTCCCTTCCTATCGATTTGCATATGATTTTGACCTGCATAGGAAATTATAATCTTATTCGGGTCAGCTCCTGCTTCCAATTCAAATTCATATTTTGTTTGTGAAAGAGAGGTCTGCATACGCAAGTCAATTCCCGGGTAGATGGAATTTAAAACCACACTTTCATAACCATGAACATCATGCGCCCATTTAGTTGAATCTGATCCTAAGATATAGTTATAATAGTAAGCACTTTTTCCAATTTTATCGATAGCGCATTTTTTATTAGAGCCAATAAAATTTACATGAACTACTTCTTCTCTGATTTTTGGAGTTTCTGAACTGACACCATTAAAATGCGCTTTGTGCAAATCTGAAAAATCTTGAAGGTGATACACCAGTTTACCTTCTTGCAGCCAAAGATTCCCTCCTTGAATTTGTGTTCTGAACAATACACCTTGAGGCCATTGCCCTTTATTTTCAAAGAAAGCTCCAGCATGAGCAACTTGAGCTGTCCCCGCTTCAACTGCCTGTTGCGCGAAATAAAAATTTGCCGTAAAACTAAATAAGCAAGCTAAAAGCAAATGCTTCATAAGTCTAATTTTGCTCCTAAATTAAGGAAAAAAATAGCACCATATTTCCCTTTTTCTTTTTAGGTTCAAACCAAAAGCAAATAAATCACAAAAGCTATCCATTTGTAAGAGAACAAAACGAGTAATTCCGTAATTTCGTAACCATAAGAAAGCGATAATGGAAAGAAATCGAATTTGTGCGTTATTTAATATTCAATACCCGATTATTCAAGCAGGAATGATCTGGTGTTCTGGTTGGGAATTGGCCGCTGCCGTCTCTAATGCTGGCGGATTAGGCATCATTGGTTCAGGATCTATGTACCCTGAAATACTTGAAGAACAAATTCAAAAATGTCAAGC
This sequence comes from Flavobacteriales bacterium, assembly GCA_947476515.1. GTDB lineage: Bacteria > Bacteroidota > Bacteroidia > Flavobacteriales_D > Crocinitomicaceae > UBA952. The sequence goes on along the minus strand of CANJQZ010000080.1, from coordinate 6,075 downwards.
AGCAACTTCACTTCCTTTCGCTGTTAACTTGCCTATGCTATACCCTTCAATAGAGGAGCATATTCAAACTATAATTAAATATAAAGTCCCCATTGTTTTTACCTCTGCTGGAAATCCAAATACCTATACCAGCTTGCTCAAATCTCATGGAATAACAGTTGTTCATGTCGTTTCAAGTGTAAAATTTGCACTTAAAGCAGAACAAGCAGGAGTAGATGCAATTGTTGCAGAAGGATTTGAAGCGGGTGGACACAATGGAAGAGACGAAACTACAACGATGTGTCTGATTCCAATGGTGGCCTCTAAAATAAAAATTCCATTAATAGCTGCAGGAGGAATTGCTACTGGTAGCGCTATGGTAGCAGCACTTCATTTGGGGGCTGATGCTGTTCAGATGGGGACTCGATTTGTTGCATCAAATGAATCAAGTGCACACCTTGCTTTTAAGGAAAAAGTTATCGATACCAATGAAGGAGATACTATACTTACCTTGAAAGAACTTACCCCCGTTCGTTTGATAAAAAACCCTTTTTATGACTTGATTGATGAGGCCTACAATAAAGGTGCTGATAAGGAACAATTATTAGAACTTTTAGGTCGTGGTCGTGCAAAAAAAGGTATGTTTGAAGGAAATCTAATTGATGGCGAACTAGAAATTGGTCAAATTGCTGGAATACTTGATTCTATAATTCCTGCAAGTGAAATAGTGATGCAAATAATGAATGAATTTAATGCGGCCAAAGCAGCGCAAAATACTGCAAAATTTCAATTTTAATATGATACAATTTGAACGATTTGAGTTGAAAAACGGACTCAAAGTTATATTCCATAAAGACACCTCTACTCCAATGGCAGTAGTAAATACCTTGTATGATGTTGGTGCAAGAGATGAGCAGGAAGACAAAACTGGATTTGCACATTTATTTGAGCATTTAATGTTTGGAGGATCGGTGAATATTCCTTCCTACGATGCTCCACTTCAAAACGCTGGAGGGGAAAGCAATGCCTTTACAAGTAATGATATTACTAATTATTATAATGTATTGCCTGCTCAAAATATTGAAACAGCTTTATGGCTTGAAAGTGATAGGATGTTATCCCTCGCTTTTTCTCCAAAAAGTCTTGAAGTACAAAGAAGTGTGGTTATTGAAGAATTCAAGCAGCGCTATTTAAATCAGCCCTATGGAGACGATTGGCTGCTGCTGCGTCCACTTGCTTATTTGAAACATCCCTATAAATGGGCCACTATCGGTAAATCATTGCAACATATTGAAGAGGTGCAACTCGATGATGTCAAAGCATTTTTTCAAAAACACTACAATCCTGCCAATGCCATTCTTTGTATTTCAGGGAATTTTGAATTTGAATATATCAAACAATTAGTGGAACATTGGTATGGAAATATACCCGGTGGAATAAAACCAGCAAGGATTTTACCTCAAGAACCAAAGCAAACAGAATTTAGAAAAGCTGTATATGAAAGAGATGTTCCTGCAGATGCTTTTTATTATGCCTTCAAAATGGGAGAGCGAAAATCTGAAGAATATTATATTGCCGATATGCTTTCTGATGAATTAGGAAAAGAAAAATCAAGTGTCTTGTATCTGAAATTAAAGAAAGAATTGCAGTTGGTTACAGACATAAACGCCTATATTTTAGGATCTTTAGATCAAGGTCTTTTTATTATTTCCGGTAAGATGATGAACGGGAAATCAATGGATGAACTAGACAGCGCACTTTGGGAGGTTTTAAATGAATTTCAATTGAATCCCATTACAGCGCAAGAATTAAAAAGATTAAAACTTAAAATTAGAACTTCGCGAGAATTTCAAGAACAAGGATTACTCAATAGAACCATGAATTTAGCGTATTATGAACTACTTGGTGATGCCAATGGCATCAATGAGGAACACGAAATATATAATGCCATTGAAGTGGAACATTTACAAGAATTATCGAAACAATTATTTGTAAAAGAAAATTGTTCTTTACTACAAATTAAAGCTACACAATCTCATGAATAGAATTGAAGCCCCTCGTTTAAAAGAGATTGATACCATTAATTTCATTGAACCTAGAAAAGTTCTTATAGGAAATATTGCGCCATTTTATTCCATTGAAAATCAAGGAAGTGAAGCAGCACGAATAGAATTATTTTTTAAAGCAGGAACCATCATTGACCGACCTGTACTTGCTTCTCTTTGTTCAGGATTATTGTTAGCAGGAACAAGCAAGGAAAGTGCCACCGATATCCACAATAATATAGATGATTTGGGTGGTTTTTTTGACATCAACTTAAGCCAAGAACATACCGTAGTATCTGTTTATGCTTTGAACGATCAAATTATTCCCCTTCTAACAATAGTAATGGATGCTATGTATAATGCGAGCTTCCCTGAAGCTGAAATTGAAGAACAAATTGCTGATAAAAAACAACGATTAAGAGTTAGTTATGAAAAAGTGAACTTTTTATGTCAGCGCGATTTTCAAAAAAGATTATTTGAAGGAACTAACTATGCTAAGGTCACTGAAATAGAAGACTATGAAACGGTAACGCGTTCTGAAATAATTGATTTTTTTAATTCTAATTATCGAAATGGATTATTAAAAGCAACCTTAGTCGGACGACTCCAGGAGAAACAACTTATAGAAATAGAGCAATTGCTTGAACCGTGGGCAGGGAAAGAAGTAACAAATGACACCCCTATTTTCAAACAGCAAAAAGGAAATTATCATATCGAAAAAACCGCCACAGTTCAAACAGGGATAAGAATCGGTAGAATAATGTTTGATAGAAAGCATGAAGATTATCATGGATTTGTGATCATGAATACCATTTTTGGAGATTATTTTGGAAGTAGATTAATGAAAAACATTCGAGAGGACAAAGGATATACTTATGGTATTGGAAGTGCTCTGGCTGAAATGAAGGACAATGGATATTTTATTATTGGAACAGAAGTAGGCGCTGAAGTTGCTGCTGCAACCTTAAAAGAAATCCAATTTGAAATGACTCATATGAAAGAGCAACTTGTAGACAAAGAAGAATTGGAGCTGGTGCGCAACTACTTATTGGGACAAGCCTTAAAATCTGCAGACGGACCTTTTGCCATGATGGATTTGTTTCTAGGAGTTGAAATGCATGGTTTAGATTATTCATTTTACAATGAGGCCCTTAAAAAGTTGAAACAAATTACAGCAGTTGAAATTCAATCCTTAGCAAAAAAATATTTAGTTTGGGAAGAAATGCTTGTAATTACTGCTGGACAGCAACTTATTGACTAAAATGCCGTTACAACTTCGGAATGTTATTTTCATGAAGAAATATTTATTTTTACTTACCCTGTTTTTTTTCGTGCCTATTGCGAATGCATCTCATGTTATGGGGGGAGAAATCACATGGAAATGTTCTGGAAATAATTCTTATATCTTCGAATTAATTTTTTACCGAGATTGCAACGGAGCTGAAATTAACACAGCATCAGAAGCACTCAGAGTATGGAATCATCCTTCACTAACCACCTTAAATTTAGCCTATATTTCTCGCGAAGATATTTCGCCAAGCTGCACTGCAGTGAGCGGAGGACCTCAGCCATTAGATTGTGGAAGTGGTACCTCAGGTGGAAATGGCATAGGGGCGATAGAGCGCATTACCTATAGGAGTAATCCTATAACGCTCAGCGGAACACCTCCAAGTCAAGGTTGGATATTTACTTATGAAAATTTCTCGCGCAGCAATTCACTTACCAATATCACCTCTCCTGCAAGTTATGGAATTACACTAGCGGCAAAGATGTTTGCTCTGAACCAAAACAGTACTTGCGTAGATAATTCACCTGTATTTATGCAAGCACCATATTTTGTGAGTTGCGCAGGTTCCAATTATCGTTATAATATGAATGCTATTGATCCAGATTTGGATTCTGTGTATATTGATTTTGGAATTCCCTATAATAATTTCCCAACGGGTAGCTACAATCCACCATTAAATCCAATACCTGTTCCTTTTGAACCTGGATTTAGTGCCTTATCGCCAACTCCTAACGCTTCGATGAATGCCGCTAATATTCCTGCTCAAATCAATCATCAGAATGGGGAAATCACCTTCAACTCCTCTACCATTGGAAATTTTGCTGTTAAAGTAAGTGTGAAATCATATCGTCAAGGCATCCTTATTTCTGAAGTGGAAAGAGAAATGCAATTGGTCATTACAGCCTGTACTTCCGCTAATAACGCACCGATTTTCAGTGCTCCATTTAGTAGTGGTTCTTTTATTACTACGGTCAATGCTGGTGATCTGGTCAATTTAAATCTGATTGCAAATGACCTAGATTTATTACAAGATGGAAGCAATCAAAATGTAAGTATCACAGCCTCCGGTCCAATGTTCGGAACCAATTACAATCAAAATACAGGTTGCACTATTACACCATGTGCTTTTTTAAATACAGGATTACCCATTACAGGAACCTCAAGCGCCTCCGTTGATTTTACCTGGCAAACCCATTGCAATCATTTAATCAACGCCTTTGGAGAAGCTGCAGAAATGATCCCATATATATTTGTTTTCAGGGCACAAGATAATTATTGTCAAGTTCCTAAAGTAAGCTATGCTACTCTGCAAATTAATGTTCGCAATCCTGGAATCATTCCCGCTCCATCCATTGATTGTATTCAAGGAGATGCAAATGGAAATGTAAATATCTCTTGGACGGCAAGTAGCGATCCGGTCAACAGCTTTGTTTCCTATCAAATTTATTCTGTACAGGGCGGTTTACTTGCAACGATCACAGACATCAATACGACACAATTTTTGCTGAACGGCGGAAGTACACCACAAGCTTATTATTTAGGTGTAGTATCTGGATGTAATGGAACCATCACGAAATATAGTGATACCATTTCGGCTATCCATTTGAATTTGATTAATCCCAATAATGGAACCGCAGTATTACAATGGAATCAAGCAATTAACCCACCCCTCAATAGCTTTAATGCTTATTATTATATCTACAGAGAATATCCAGCTGGCGTCTTTCAATTGATAGACAGTGTCGATTACAATACAACACAATACAAAGACACCATAGATATTTGTCAAGCGAATCTAGGATATCAAATCGTATTGCCTAATGCACCTTGTAATTTTACAAGTAATATTCCTCATGATGATTTTGAGGACATGATGACACCGAATATTCCAATAATCCAAAGTGTCGGATTTGATCCGAATAACAATAACAATCTAGTCCTAACTTGGAATCAAAACCAACAGGAAGACACCTATGGTTATGTGATCTATACTTTTGATCAAAATGGAATTTTATTTGAGTTGGATACCGTTTGGGGAATTTCAAATACAAGTTACAGCTACCATCCTGATTATTCACAAGGACCTCTATCCTATTCCGTTGCTGCTTTTGACTCTTGTTATACCAATGCAGTCCCAATTACATTTCAAACCTCAGCAAAAGGAGCTATTAACACTACTGTTTTTTGTACGGGAAGTGCCGATATGTGCGGACAATCCGTTAATTTAAATTGGAATGCCTACGGAGGTCAAAGTATTGTCAACTATAACCTTTATAGTTTTGAAAATGGTGCCTTAATTTATCTGGGAAGTAGTGACAACAACCAAGCAACTATACCATTAACAGGGGGACAGCAATATCAAATATATGTGCAAGCCAATTTAAGCAATGGACAAAGCTCCCTATCAAATCCATTTGTTGTTGATATTCCATTGCCACAACAACCAGCCTATCACTATTTAAAGTTGGCTACTGTTCAAGGGAATTCTGTCGATTTAAGCGTATACATTGACGGGACAGTTGGGGTAAAAGAAGTTATTTTTGAAAAATTAAATTCAGTTGGAAATTTTGAAGTAATTGGACAAAGTACCGTGATTGGAAATACAGCGCAATTTACAGATGTTAATGCCGATGCGGAAATAAAACCATCTACCTACAGAAGTCAATATGTGGATAGTTGCACTAATGCAGGTGGTTATTCGAACCTAGTTACTACGATGTATTTAACTGGAATTGCAGATGAGATGACACAAATTAACTATCT
>CANJQZ010000079.1 GCA_947476515.1 Flavobacteriales bacterium | reverse complement strand
TTTTCAACCAACAAGCAGTAAAAATTGTTTTATTCTTGCTATTTTTGAGCTCCTAACAAAATGGAAATGTCTCAACAATACAAAGAATATAGCGGATTAAATTTAACTACTATCGCCAGTGAGGTCCTCACCAATTGGCAACAAAATAAGGTGTTCGAAAAATCCATTGAAAATAGAGAGGGATCTCCTTCATTTGTTTTTTATGAAGGGCCACCTTCAGCTAATGGTATGCCCGGAATACACCATGTAATGGGTCGTGCGATAAAAGATATTTTTTGTAGATATAAGACCCTTAAAGGATTTCAAGTTAAAAGGAAAGCTGGATGGGACACCCATGGTTTACCTGTTGAACTTGGAGTAGAAAAAGAACTTGGAATTACCAAAGAAGATATAGGAAAGAAAATTAGTGTAGATGAATATAATGCAGCATGTCGTAAAGCAGTTATGCGTTATACGGATGTGTGGAATGATTTGACCACTAAAATGGGTTATTGGGTTGATAAAGAAGGCGCTTATGTAACCTATGAAACCAAATATATGGAATCTGTTTGGTGGTTGATTGGACAACTTTATCAGAAAAACTTGCTTTATAAAGGATACACTATTCAACCCTATTCACCAAAAGCTGGAACGGGATTATCATCACACGAAATCAATCAACCAGGTTGCTATAAAGAAGTAAAAGACACAACTGTTGTCGCACAATTTAAGGTGACAAAAGAAACTATTTTACCCTCTAGTTTAGGGGCAGAAAGGGTAGCGTTAGAAGCAACATATTTTTTAGCTTGGACTACCACGCCTTGGACCTTGCCTTCCAATACAGCCCTAACAGTTGGGCCAAAAATTAACTATGTTTTGGTAAGCACCTTCAATCAATATACTTTTGAAAAAATAAATGTGCTGCTTGCTGAAAATCTTGTTAAAAATCAATTTTCAAAAGGATATCAAGCAGTTGAAAATGATCATGAATTAGACGCTTACCTTAAAGGAGAGAAAGTTATTCCTTATTTAATTCGCGGAAAATGTACTGGTAAAGACCTCATCGGAATTCGTTACGAACAACTTCTTCCCTATTGTTTGCCTGCTGAAAATCCTGAGGCGGCATTTGTTGTAATTGGGGGTGATTTTGTTACCACAGAAGACGGAACTGGAATTGTGCATACCGCTCCAACCTTTGGCGCAGATGATGCAAGGGTAGCTGCTGAAGCGGGTGTTCCGGGTTTATTGGTGCGTGATGAATTCAATAATCTTGTTCCTTTAGTGGATTTACAAGGGAAATTCCGTAACGAGATGGGTGATTTGGCGGGGAAATATGTCAAAAATGAATATTATGACGATGGTTTAGCGCCCGATAAATCAGTTGATGTTGAAATTGCTATCTTATTAAAAGAACAGAATAAAGCCTTCAAAGTGGAGAAGTATGATCACACTTACCCACATTGTTGGAGGACTGATAAACCAATTTTATATTACCCATTAGACTCTTGGTTTATTCGTGTCAGCGGACAAAAAGATCAAATGGTTGCCTTAAATAAAACGATTAATTGGAAACCTGCTTCCACCGGGACGGGGCGCTTTGGAAAATGGCTAGAAAATGCTAACGACTGGAATCTATCCCGTTCAAGATATTGGGGGATTCCTATTCCAATCTGGTCCACAGAAGATGGTGCCGAACATATATGTATTTCCTCTTTAGAGGAACTGAAATCGGCAAGTGAGGCTGCTGTAAAAGCTGGATTAATGTCCTCTAATCCTTTGGATAGTTTTGTAGTTGACGATATGTCAAAGGAAAATTATAATCAAATAGACCTACACAAACATAAGGTTGATCAAATTATTTTAGTGTCTCCATCTGGCAAGCCCATGAAAAGAGAGTCGGACTTAATTGATGTCTGGTTTGATTCTGGATCTATGCCTTATGCTCAATGGCACTACCCTTTTGAAAATAAAGACTTAATTGATTCAGGCAAAGCCTATCCTGCAGATTTTATTGCTGAAGGAGTGGATCAAACAAGGGGTTGGTTTTACACATTGCATGCAATTTCAACCATGGTGTTTGGTAAGGTAGCGTATAAAAATGTTATTTCAAACGGACTGGTACTAGATAAGAACGGTTTAAAAATGTCTAAGCGTTTGAAAAATGGTGTTGATCCATTTGAAACATTAGAAAAATATGGCCCAGATGCAACCCGCTGGTATATGATAACCAATGCTCAGCCTTGGGATAATTTAAAATTTGATACAGAAGGAATTGTTGAAGTGCAAAGAAAATTTTTCGGGACACTTTATAACACGTATTCCTTTTTCGCATTGTATGCTAATATCGATGGATTTGATTTTAGTCAGCAAGCTATAGCTCTGGAGAAGAGACCTGAAATTGACCGATGGGTCATTTCGAAATTGAACACCCTTATCAAAGATGTTGATGCTGCATTTGATGAATATGAACCCACTAAGGCTGGACGATTAATTCAGGAATTTGTGAGCGATCATTTATCCAACTGGTATGTGCGTTTGTGTAGAAGAAGATTTTGGAAAAGTGATGATGCGGAAGATAAAATTTCAGCTTATCAAACCTTATATACTTGTCTAGAAACAATTTCAATAATAGCGTCACCAATTGCACCGTTTTTTATGGACCGACTGTTTTCAGATTTAAATACAGTAACGCGATTAAACAAAAAAGACTCTGTTCATCTCTGCGATTTTCCTAAGTCAAATGAAAATGAAATCAACGCGAGACTTGAGGTTCAAATGGAATTAGCGCAAAAATTATCTTCACTTGTTTTGGGCTTGCGAAAGAAGGAGAAACTTCGTGTGAGGCAACCATTGCAGCGCATTATGGTTCCAGCATTAGATAATAATTTTAAAGAAAATCTTGACCATATTCAAAACTTAGTGCTTTCAGAAGTTAATGTAAAAAGCATTGATTTAGTAGAAGATGATGGAACCTTATTGGTTAAAACTATTAAACCGAATTTTAAAACTATTGGGCCTAAATATGGGAAACAAATGAAGCAAATCGCTTTAATTGTTGGGGCATTTAATCAAGATGATATAAGTAATATCGAAAAATTAGGCTTTTGGGAAGGCACCGTGGAAAATGAAAAAATCACCTTATTAAAAGAAGACTTTGAAATCACTGCAAAAGACATTCCTGGATGGTTGGTGGCGTCAGATGGCGAAATAACGGTGGCCTTAGATATTCATATTTCACCAGAACTACGAGCTGAAGGGATTGCTAGAGAAATTGTAAATCGAATTCAAAACGCCAGAAAAGAAAGTGGATTAGAGGTAACAGATCGGATTGATATTTACATAAAATCAACTGAAAATATTGAAAGTGCGATACAAGAAAATATTAGTTATATCTGTACAGAAGTTTTAGCTGATAATTTATTTTGTAGTAAGGTAGATTCACCCCATATTTCTCTCAGTATAGAAGAGGATAATGATACACAAATGAGTCTAGGACTCAGTAAAAAATAAAGAACATGGAGACAAATCAGTGGTTTTTTGATGATGAAAAGGTGCAAACAGGTGATGGTGCCTTTGTTGTTTGGCACAATCATAAGTTTTTCGATTTAACTTATAATGGCATTGTCTTTCATGGAGAAATACAAGAAGAAAAATCAGAAGACAATCGCTTGGTTATTAAAATAAATCACCGAGTTTTTCATATCAGAAGAAATCATGAATTAGATGATTTAATAAGTGCTTTGGGATTAGATAAAGTTAAAATAAAGAAGATCAAAGAATTTAAATCTCCAATGCCGGGAAGAGTAATAGATATAAATGTTGCGCTCGGACAAGAAGTTCAACCTGGTGATATATTAATTTCACTTGAGGCCATGAAAATGGAAAACGCCCTTAAGTCTGAGGGTGTGGGAATTGTAAAAGCAATCTGTATTGATAAAGGAGCAGTCGTTGACAAAGGTGCTGTACTTATTGAATTTGAATAACTACCGCGACTTTACAATAACTTAATATAAGCTGTTTAAATTCGTAGTCAAGAAAAAAATATGAGAATTGTCAATAGAGAATTAAGTTGGTTGTGTTTTAATGATCGTGTTTTACAAGAGGCTTTAGATAAAAAAGTGCCACTTATAGAAAGGATGCGATTCTTAGGGATTTATTCCAATAATATGGATGAATTTTATCGTGTCCGTGTGGCTAACCTGCAAAGAATCTTTCATCTAAAAAAGAAAAATATTGCTGGCTTTAACGGAAATGCAGAGGATTTATATAAGGAAATTAGAAAAACAGTCAATAAACAGCAAGAAAAAGTGGAACTGGCTTATCAGCAAATTGTTAGTGAATTAGAGAACGATGATATTTTCCATTTAAGCGATAAACACTTAACTAAAAATCAAGATGACATTTTAAGTGATTTTTTCCACAAAGAGTTAAAGCATGCTATATTTCCGATCATGCTAAATAAAAAAAATGCGTTCCCAAGATTAAGAGATTATTCCATCTATCTTGCCGTGAAGATCAGCACCAAAGGAAAGTCTAATAAATATTCATTAATTGAAATTCCTAGGGTGCTGTCCAGGTTTTTTCTATTAAAAGAGGGGGACAAACAATTTTTTATTTTAATCGATGATGTGATTCGTATACATCTCGATGAGATTTTTTCTATTTTCATCAATTCAAAAATTGAGGCCTTCACTTTTAAATTTACGCGAGATGCGGATTTAGATTTGGATGATGATATTTCCACTTCCTTTTTCGATAAAATTGAAAAAGGCTTAAAGCAAAGGAAAAAAGGTTCGCCAGTCCGCTTTGTATATGACGAAAAGATGCCGAAAGACCTTTTAGATTATTTATTAGATGCGCTGGAATTAAAGAAAGGTGTTAATACCATACCTGGAGGTAAATACCATAATTTCAAAGACTTTATTGGCTTTCCAGATTTCGGGAAACAAAATCTGATTTTTCAAAAACAGATCCCTTCAAAGCAAATTCAACTTGAAAAAACGCATAGTTTAATTGAAACTATTCTTAAAGAAGATGTATTACTGTACTTCCCCTATCAACGCTTTGATTATGTAGTTGATTTACTTCGAGAGGCCGCTATTGATCCCTTTGTAAAAGAAATTAACATCAATATTTACCGTGTTACGAAAGAATCTCAAATTATGAATGCCTTATTGGCTGCGATTTTTAACGGTAAAGAGGTAACGGTAGTAATGGAGTTACAGGCCAGATTTGATGAAGAAAACAACTTGTATTGGTCTAACAGACTAAGAGAAAATGGTGCGAAGGTAATACATGGAGTTCCTAATTTAAAGGTGCATTCTAAATTACTCCAAATCAAACGCGTTGAGGATAAAAAAATAGATTATATAAGTTATGTGGGGACTGGAAATTTTAATGAAAAAACAGCTAAAATTTATACCGATTTCGGGCTATTAACATCTAATCCTACAATTTCAATAGAAATAAATAAAGTGTTTCGCTTATTAGAAAACAACTTAGATCGTGGTCAATTTAGGCATTTAATAGTGTCTCCTATCAATACAAGAAGAAAAATAATTAAATGGATTGATCAAGAAATTATTAATGCTAAAAAGGGTTTAAGTTCTGGCATTAAATTGAAATTAAATAATTTGACCGATGAGGTAATGATCGAAAAATTATATGCAGCAAGTAATGCGGGGGTTAAGATAGAATTGATCATTAGGGGCATATGCTGCTTAATTCCTGGCGTAAAAGGAATGAGTGAAAACATTACTGCTATTAGCATTGTAGACAGATACTTAGAGCATGCGAGATTAATGGTATTTGAAAATGCAGGCGAACCACTTATCTTCATTTTAAGCGCGGACTTCATGGAACGCAACTTAGATTACAGGATTGAAGTCGGTGTGCCTATTTTAGATAAGAAAATTCAAGCTGAAATATTACAGGTGTTTGATTTTCAATGGAGAGGCAGCGTAAAATCTAGGTTGCTTTCCAAAGATTTTAAAAATGAATACCGCAAAAATGATTTACCTCCGTTTCATGCGCAGCTTGAAACCTATAAATATTATGCTGATTTAAGTTAAATTCCTACGAGATCAGATAATTGCGGTGAAGAAATTCCTTCGCGACTTGGATTTAAATCATTAAAAATTGTATCTATAATATTTTCCGTTCTGTTGGGATAATATACTTCAATTATTTTAGTATTTAATAGCCAAGTACTTATTGTTCTGCGCTGCAATAAACAAAGTTTATCCAATACAACTACTCCCAAATTCCTTAGACTTTCCGCATTACATAATTGTTCATATTGGCCCATCATTGGAATGACCATTAATTTTTTACCGAGAAATAATGCTTCTGCTGGTAATTCAAATCCAGCACCGCAAAGAACCCCTTCAGAAGTACGAAGACTTTCTGTGAATTTAGTTGAATCAATAGGATTAACCCAAACATTATTTACGCGATAACGCGATTGCGCATACTTTGAAAAAATTTGCCATTCAACCGGAAAGTGCATTAAAGTCTGAATAATATAATCATCGTGATAAGCAGGCAAATAAACAGTATAATGTCCTAAATTTTCTGGGTGTAATTCACGGATTTTTTCACGAATAACAGGGGTAAAAATTGAAGGAGCATAAGATTCAAAATGAAAGCCATATTTGCGGTGGCTGGGGCAATAATTGCCCAAAATTGCACTGCCTACCCTATGTTTTTCGAGGGGCTTTGGAGCATTTGGATGTGCAACGGCCGCTTGATGACTTAATTCAACCGACTTTACTCCATGGTATTTTGCAGACCATGCAGAAATAGGTTCAAAATCACTTATAATTAAATCATAATTTTTAGCTGGAAATTGAGTTATCTCCTTAAAAAATGTAAAAATATTAGTATTAATAGCCGTTTTTAAAAGTGCTACTTTCCCTTTCTTTGATGCCATAAAACTCAATCCTCTTAATTGATAATCTATTGGGAAAGATGGGGTTAATTGAGATTGCGTGCCGCTCACTAAAATATCAACATCACATCGCTTTTGTAAGTATGGGACAATGTCTTCTGCACGACTTAAATGACCGTTTCCAGTTCCTTGGATAGCATATAATACTTTCATATTTTAAACTTTTACAAAATTTTGGGTGATTTCTGCCAATAAAACATCAAAGGATAAAGCTTCCTTATGCGTCTCAAGTATTTCATTTTTATTGTTGGAAGGTTTACTTTGTTGCTCATAATGCAAAACCCATTTTCCTTCATGATATTCTAGAGAAGTAGAATTTTCAACCCAATCTCCTGAGTTTAAATATTGTACTTTTTCACCATCCTTATTTTTAATTTCCTTAATCTCTGGTTGATGGATGTGACCGCAAACTACATAGTCAAAACCATTTGCTATAGCTAGTTCAGCGGCGGTAATTTCAAAATTACTTACAAAACTAACGACTCCTTTAACACTATTTTTGATTTTTTTTGATAGTGAAATTCTTCCCTTTCCAAATTTTTCACTTACCCAATTCATAAGGGTATTAATCATGATAAGTAAATCATAGCCTTTACCCCCCAATTTTGCAAGCCACTTAGAGTGACGCATTGTTGTATCAAAAACATCGCCATGAAATATCCACGCGCGGCCTGTTGGTAGGGTTAATACGATTTTATTTACAATTTCAAAATTGGCGATTTTGAAGCCCGTGAATTTCCGTAACATTTCGTCATGATTCCCGGTAACATAATACACCATGGTCCCCTGACTTAAGAAAGAGGTGATTTCTCTAATAACTTGCATGTGAGATCCGGGGAAATATCGCTTATTAAATTGCCATATATCAATAATATCTCCATTTAATACAAGAGTTTTAGGCTTTATACTCCTTAAGTATTTTACCAACTCTTCGGCTCTAGAACCATAAGTACCTAAATGCACATCTGAAATGACTACCATGTCTACCTCTCTTCTCATTCTTTATATTTTCAACAAAGATTGGGTTTGTATGTTGCCTGTATTTTAAGGTATTATTAAGAGGTAAATAGATATTAATGCCTATTTGTTTATAAAGTTATTTGAGAAAAATTTGAATCGTCTTTTT